>CAILKA010000193.1 GCA_903834645.1 uncultured beta proteobacterium | reverse complement strand
CAGCGCTGGCTCGCGCAAAGCAGCGAAGTCGTGGCCTTCACCCAGGCCAGCGGGCCGCAAGGGGGTGCGGGGGCGTTGATCGTGTTGCTGGCGGGGTGAGGCCGAGCCCTACCCCCCCTTGTTCCGCATCCAGTCCGCCGTCCCGAAGAACGCCTCGGCCAGCCGCTGCGCCAGCGCTTCGTCCACGCCCTGCTCGGCCATCGCCTGCATCATGCAGGCCATCCACTGGTCGCGCTCGGCGATGCCGATGGCGTAAGGCAGGTGCCGCGCGCGCAGGCGCGGATGGCCGAAGCGCTCGATGTAGAGGTTGGGGCCACCGAGCCAGCCGCACAGGAACCAGTGCAGCTTGTCGCGCGAGCCCTCCAGCGTGGGCGGGTGCAGCGCGCGGATGCCGGCGAAGACCGGCTCGAGGTCCATCAGGTCGTAGAAGCGGTCCACCAACGCGCGCACGCCGGGCTCACCGCCGAGGCGTTCGAAGGGAGTGGAGGCAGGCGCTGCCTGGGCAGGCGAGTCTTCGGGCATCTGGCTCATGGCACGCTCACCCCGGCAGGAACATCTGCTGCAAGTCCGAAAGAAAGTCGAAGCCCTTCTCGGTGGGCACCACGCGGCGCTGCATGAAGTCCACCGCCGCATCGGGCTCCACCAGCGCGCGCGCCTGGGCCTGCCCCACGGCGGCCTCGATCGCCGAGGGTGGCAGCCCCGTGCGGGCACAGAACTCGGCCACCGCGAAGCCCTCGCGCAACCGCAACGCGTTGAGCACGAACTCGAAGGGCAGGTCGCGCCGCGCCACCTCGTGCTCGTTGGAGACGGCCCGGCCCGCCAGCGCCTGCTCCATGTAGGCCGCCGGCTCGCGCCAGCGCACCTGGCGCAGCACGCGGTGCGGGAAGCTGAGCTTGCCGTGCGCCCCGGCGCCAATGCCCAGGTAGTCGCCGAACTGCCAATAGTTGAGGTTGTGCCGGCAGCGGTGCCCCGCCCGCGCGAAGGCCGACACCTCATAGCGCGCAAGCCCCGTGGCCCCGGTGCGAGAGACGATCAAGTCGAGCATCTGCGCCGAGAGGTCGTCGTCCGGCAGCCCCTGCGGCGGCCGCGTGGCAAAGACCGTGTTGGGCTCGAGCGTGAGGTGATAGATCGACAGGTGCGGCGGCGCAAAGGCCAGCGCCACGTCGAGCTCGCGCTCGAGCGCCTCGAGGGTCTGCCCGGGCAGCGCGTACATCAGGTCGATGTTGAAGGTGTCGAAGGCTGCGGCCGCCTCGGCCACCGCAGCGCGTGCCTGCGCGCCATCGTGCACTCGGCCGATGCGCGAGAGCGCCGCATCGTCGAAGCTCTGCACGCCGATGGAAAGCCGCGTCACCCCCGCGGCGCGAAAGGCGCGGAAGCGCTCGGCCTCGAAGGTGCCCGGGTTCGCCTCGAGCGTGATCTCGCACTCGGGCACGAGCGGCAGGCGTGCGCGCACGTCTGCGATGAGCTGCGCACTGGCCTCGGGCGAGAACAGGCTCGGCGTGCCCCCGCCGATGAACACGCTCACCACGCGCCGCCCCCACACCAGCGGCAGCGAAGCCTCGAGGTCGGCACACAGGGCCTGCAGGTAGCGGGCCTCCAGCTCGGGGGCGAGGGTGCGCCCCGCCTCGTGGGAGTTGAAGTCGCAATACGGGCACTTCTTCAGGCACCACGGCAGGTGCACATACAGCGACAGCGGCGGCAGCTCGCGCAGGCTCAGCGTGCCCGGGCGCAGGTAGCGCTGCGCGGCGTCGGCCAGCCCGTTCACCCGAGGTGCCACCCCTGCCGCAGCAGCTGCACCATCTGCGCGGCGGCCTGCGCGCGGTGGCTCACGCGGTTCTTCTCCTGCGCCTCCAGCTCGGCCACCGTGCGGCCGAGTGAGGGGATGAACATCAGCGGGTCATAGCCGAAGCCGCCCGTGCCCTGCTGCGCGGGCAGGATCTCGCCCTCCCAGCGCCCCACCGCCACGAGCGGCTCGGGGTCGTCGGCCGAGCGCAGGGCCACGAGGGTGCAGACGAAGCGCGCACGCCGGTCCGCGCCCGGGCCCAGGGCCTGGAGCTCGCGCAGCAGCCGCGCGTTGTTGGCCGCGTCCTGCACGCGGCGCGTGGCCTCGCGCTCGGCCTGCGGTGCCACCTCCCCCGCATAGTGCGCCGAGATCACCCCCGGCGCGCCGCCGAGCGCGTGCACGCACACGCCCGAGTCGTCGGCAATGGCGGCGCCGCCGCAGGCGCGCGCCGCGTGCCGAGCCTTGGCCAGTGCGTTCTCGACGAAGGTGGCGTGCGGCTCCTCGGCCTCGGGGATGCCCAGGCTCGCCTGCGTCACGAGCTGCAGCGGCAGCTCGCCGAAGAGGGCTGCCAGCTCCGAGAGCTTCTTCGCGTTGTTGGAGGCGAGCACGAGCCGCATCGGCCCGCTGCCCGTTCCTTGTGCTGCCGCCACGCCTGCTGTCCCCTCAGCCGAGCCCGAGCGCTGCGCGCTGCATCCGCACCAGCTCGCCGATCCCGCGTGCGGCCAGCCCCACCATCGCATCCATGTCGGCCTGCGAGAACGGCACGCCCTCGGCCGTGCCCTGCAGCTCCACGAATCCGCCCGAGCCCGTCATCACCACGTTCATGTCCGTGTCGCAGCCCGAGTCTTCGGTGTAGTCCAGGTCCAGCAGCGGCACGCCGGCCACGATGCCCACCGACACCGCCGCCACGAAGTCGCGGATGGGCGAAGCCGTGATGCGCCCCTGCCCGAGCAGCCACGTCACCGCGTCGTGCGCAGCCACGAAGGCGCCGGTGATGGAGGCCGTGCGTGTACCGCCATCGGCCTGCAGCACGTCGCAGTCGAGGTGAATGGTGCGCTCGCCCAGGGCCGAGAGATCGAAGACGGCGCGCATCGAGCGGCCGATCAGGCGCTGGATCTCCTGCGTGCGCCCGCTTTGCTTGCCGCGCGCGGCCTCGCGGTCGCTGCGGGTGTGGGTGCTGCGCGGCAGCATCCCGTACTCGGCAGTCAGCCAGCCCTCGCCGCTGCCGCGCTTGTGCGGCGGCACCTTCTCCTCCACGGAAGCGGTGCACAGCACGCGCGTGTCGCCAAAGCTCACCAGCACCGAGCCCTCGGCGTGGCGCGTGTAGCCGCGCTCCAGGCGCACGGTGCGCAGGGCGTCCGGGGTGCGCCCTTGGGCGCGAGCAAGCGGGGGGGTCATCGGGTACTCCATGAAATCGGGCCGCACGGGCCTCCATGGCCACACGCAGCCCGCGGTGGTCGGGCAGCTAGCTGGCTTTCTTGCGGCCGACTGCGCGGCGCAGCGTGTCGTTGAGGCGGCGGATGGCGCCCGCAGGCCCACCGCCCGTGCCGGCATCCGCGGGTGGTGCGGCTGCGTCGGTGCCTTCCCCGCCCGGCAGGTCGGAGTGCGGGCCCGCATTGTCCGAGACGAGCAGCGGCTCGGTATCGGCCTGCTCGGCACCACGCAGCGGCTCGGCGGTGGCAAGCTCGGCCGGATCGGCGCCCTCCCATTCGAGGCCCAGCACCGTGACGTTGTCGCTGCGCCGCCCGCTCTCGCGCAACGCGGTGTCCACGAGCGTGCGCACGGCCTGCGAGACCGGCCCCGCCTGCATCGCGCGCACGATCGCTTCGTCTCCCAGGGGCGCCCACACCCCGTCGGAGCACAGTGTCACCCTGTCGCCGGGCAGCAGCGGCACGGGCCCCGCGTTGTCGACCACCGGCGTGCCGGGGCTGCCCAGGCAGGTGAAGAGCACGTTGCGGCCAAGCTTCTCCGCCTCGGGCATGAGCACGGCCAGGGTGCCCTGGATCTCGCGGTAGGAGTGATCGCGGGTGCGCGTGAGCAGCCGCTCGCCGCGCTGCAGGTACAGGCGCGAGTCGCCGCAGTGCGCCCACCACGCCGAGCCGTCCTGGATCACGCAGGCCACGAGCGTGGTGCGCGGCGTGTCGGACATCGAGCGCCCCGTGGCGTAGCGCAGCAGCTGCTGATGCGCGGCGATGAACGACTCGTAGAGGAAGCGCGGCGGATCGGCCAGCAGCGGCTGCGCCTCGCGCTGGAAGCGCGCAGCCAGCGTCTTGAGGGCGAACTGGGCCGCCACCTCGCCTTCCGGGTGGCCGCCCATGCCGTCGGCCACCGCGAAGAGCCCCGCATGGCTCGTGTAGCAGTAGCCCATGCGATCCTCGTTGCGAGGACGCGCGCCCTGGTCGCTGAGCTGATAGACGGAAAACCGCACCGCAGGCCTCGGCTCAGGCCTTGCTTGCGGTCGAGGTCTTGAGCGTCTCGATCTGCAGCCTGACCCGCTCGGAGAAGCTCAGCCGCGTGTAGCGCCGCTCCGACTCGCGCGAGAGCTCCTTTTGCAGCGCAAACACGCTCTGCGGACGCGACAGCGGATCGAGCGACATGCACCACTCCGTCACCTCCAGCAGGTTGTCGGAGTAGACGTTTCGAAGCCGCGACAGGCTCAGCGCCAGGCGGTCCTTCTCGATGCGTTGCGGCGCGTCGTGCGGCGGATAGCCCTGCATGCAGGCGTAGATGCACGCGCCGATGGCGTAGATGTCGGTCCAGGGCCCGAGCGCGCCGTCGCGGCGGTACATCTCCGGCGCCGCAAAGCCCGGGGTGTACATCGGGCGGATGAAATTGCCCTCCTTGGACAGCACTTCGCGCGCGGCGCCGAAGTCCAGCAGCACGGCCTTGTTGTCATCGGTGATGAAGACGTTGGCCGGCTTGATGTCCAGGTGGAGCATCTTGTGCTGGTGCACGATGCGCAGCCCGCGCAGGATTTCGTCGAAGAGGCTGCGGATCGTGCTTTCGCGGAAGACCTTGTCGCGCTTGAGGTCGCGCGCGGTGACGATGAAATCCTGCAGGGTGTCGCCCTGCAGGTAGTTCATCACCATGTAGACGGTCTCGTTCTCGCGAAAGAAATTGAGCACGCTCACCACGCTGGGGTGGCTGATCTGCGCCAGCGAGCGGCCTTCTTCGAAGAAGCTCTTGAGGCCGAGCCTGTACAGCGGCTGCTTCTCGGGCTTGACGCGCGGCGTGAGCTCACCGGGTGAGCGCTCGGCCAGCGAGGCGGGCAGGTACTCCTTGATCGCCACGTTGTGGCGCTCGGCGTCTTCTGCGAGGTACACCACGCCAAAGCCACCGGCCGCCAGCTTCTTGACGACGGTGTAGCCACCGACCACGGTGCCCGCAGGCAACGGGGCGGGCTTGGGCTTTGACATAATCCGCGGTTTCCCTTGTCTGGTGGGTCAATGTCAGTTTACAGCATGACCGGTTTTGCCCATGCCTCGCAACATGCGGGCGATGCAACCGAAGATTCACCGGCCAAGACCGCCGCCGCATCCGCGGTGACTGTCGAGGCCCGCTCGGTGAACAGCCGCTTCCTCGATCTGGCCTTTCGCCTGCCCGACGAACTGCGCGGCCTCGAGCCCGCCTTGCGCGAACTGATCGGCGCCCGTTTCAAGCGCGGCAAGATCGAGTTGCGCATCGCCACGCAGCGTGAGACCGACAGCGCATGGCCCCAACCGCAACCCGACCAGCTCAACCGCCTGAGCCGGCTTGAATCCACGGTGCAGGGCTGGCTGCCCCAGGCCCGGTCACTGAGCGTGAACGAGGCGCTGAACTGGTGTCGCCAAGGGGGTGCTGCCGAGCGCCTGGACGAGGCGGCCCTGGCCGCTGCGCGCGAAGCCATTGCAGGCCTGCACGAAGCGCGTGAACGCGAAGGTGCACGCCTGGTCGACATCCTGATGGAGCGCATCGGCCGCCTGCGCGATCTGGCGGTGCAGGCCGCGCCCCTGATTCCGGCCGTTGTGCAGCGCCAGCAGCAACGCTTCCTGGAGCGCTGGAACGAGGCGCTGGCCAATGCCGGCGCCGGGGGCAGTGTGACCGCGGAAGCCCTGCGCGACCGCGCCCTCAACGAAGCGGCGGCCTATGCCTTGCGCATCGACGTGGCCGAAGAGCTGGCGCGTCTGAACGCCCACCTTGACGAGATCACCCGCCTGCTGAAGGCCGGCGGTGAACTGGGCAAGCGGCTCGACTTCCTGATCCAGGAACTGCACCGCGAGGCCAACACCTTGGGCAGCAAGTCGTCGGCGCTGGACCTGACCAACATCTCGGTCGAGATGAAGGTGGCCATCGAGCAGATGCGCGAGCAGGTGCAGAACATCGAGTAGCCCGCCCGCATCGGTGATTTTGGCAGCGGGGGCAGGGGCCGCCGTACTTTGGCCT
>CAILKA010000192.1 GCA_903834645.1 uncultured beta proteobacterium | reverse complement strand
GTGACTGCTGAAGGCGTGAAGGCGATTCCGGCCGGTTCCTACACCGCCACCGTGACGCTGACGGCCAAGACGGGCTTCGCGATCTCCAACCCGGCCGCTGGCGGCGTGGGTACGATCGTTCGCGATGGCAACCAACTCCTGATCCCGCTGGCTCAAAACAGCACGGCTCTGGGTGGCTACATCTCCCGGTTCTCGCTGGTCAACCGCGGCGCTGCGGACGCAGCGTACACGGTGTCGATCATCCAGGAAGATGGCGGCACGGCGACCCTGGAGAGCGCTGCGGCCTCTGGTACCGTCAAGGCCAACTCCACCAAGGTGGTCGATCTGACGGGTGCGGTGAACAACTTCAACGGTCGCGGCGCTCTGCTCGTGACGGTGGAAGCTGCTTCCAACACCATCAGCGGCACGTACCAGATCACCAACAAGACGAGCGGCGCGGTCAGCAACCAGACCATGCTGACGGTCTCGAACTGATCTGTCCTGCAGGGGTTTCGGTCCGGAGTCGATGCGTCAGGCAGGTCTTTGGAGCGAATCCCGGCAAGAGGGGCCCCTTCGGGGGCCCTTTTTCATTACTGTCCCTCACCTCACACGCTTGTCATGAAGTCTCGCGGTTTCACGTTGCTGGAGATGCTCGTCGTTCTGGTCATCATCGGCTTGCTCGCGGGCCTGGTCGGGCCGCGTCTTTTCAGCAAGGTCGATCAGTCCAAGGTGGCTGCGGCCCAGGCTCAGGTCAAGCTGCTACGGGGTGCCGTCGAGAGCCTGAGGCTGGACATCGGGCGCTACCCCAGTGCCGAGGAAGGCCTGGCGCTGCTGGCCCGCGCACCCGCAGATCCACGTTTGGCTGAGCGCTGGCGCGGGCCTTACCTCGATGGTGCCCTGCCGCTGGATCCCTGGGGCCGCGGCTACCAATATGCAATACCCGGCGCGGATGGGCAGCCGTTTGCGCTGTATTCCTTCGGGGGCGATGGAAAGTCGGGTGGCGATGGCGATGCGCGTGATATTGGCGTGCTGCCCGCCAATCCCTGAGCACGCTCGGGGGAGGGCAGCGGCCGCCCGGGTTTCTGGTGGGCCTGGGCAGCCGCGGCGCGTGCGTGCGCACGTGGGATTCACCCTGCTCGAGTTGCTGGTCGTGCTCGCACTCGTAGCGATCCTGGCCGCCTTCGTGGCCCCTGGTGCTGCGCGTGCCTGGGAGGGTGCACGTCAGCGCGCGGTGGAGCGTGAGTTGCGGCTGGTGCTGGCTGGCCTGCCGCTGGAGGCGTTTCGGGCTGGCGCGGCCATGGAGCTCGGCGCACCTGAGCTGCAGCGACGAATGACCGACTGGCCGCCCGGCTGGTCACTGGAGATGGATCGCCCGCTGGCCTACAGTGCCGAGGGAGTCGCCCGCGGGGGCCGTGTGCGTGTGCGGAATGACCAGGGCCGGGTGCAGGCGTGGGATGTCGAGCCCTATACCGGTTCGCTGCGGCCCTCTCTCCCATGAACGCATGCCCGGGAAGCCCCCGCGCGGCACACCGTCACGCTCGCCTCGGGCAGCGCGGCTTCAGCCTGCTCGAGGCCATCGTGGCCATGACCATCCTCGCCACGCTGGGG
>CAILKA010000191.1 GCA_903834645.1 uncultured beta proteobacterium | reverse complement strand
GGTGACCACCGCGAGCAACTCGGCCGGGGTGCGGCCGATGGCCAGCGCCCAGCGCAGGATGAGCCGTCGCTCGGGCCGGGCGATCAGTTTCCCTGGGCGGCCTCCACGGCACCGGCGCCCACATCGTTGAGCCGCTCGGCCACGCGGTAGACACGGTCCAGCGCCACGCCCGACTTCGCCCCCAGCAGCCCGATCTCGTCCGGGCCGAAGAGCGGCTGGCCTGCTTCGTCGACCAGGCAGGCAGCGAGCAGCCGGATGCGGTACTGGCTCATGTCGACCTTCTTATCCGCGCCCAGGAGCGAGGCCCCGAGGGCGTCGCGCTCGGCGCCGGTCATCATGCGCACGCGCACCGTGCCGCCCCACTCGGGGACGGAGATTTCCTCGCTTGCGAGGTCCTGTGCGGCGAGGATCTGCTCGCGGGAGAGGATGGGGATCTTCATGCTGTTCATCCCCCCGCTCATGCCCAGGTCACGGCGCCGGTGATGCGCAGTTCGGCCTGGCGCTTGACGATCTGGTCCACGCCGCCGTTGCTCGCGAACTTGCGCACGAAGGCCGCGAAGGTGGCCGTGTTGTTGTTGGGCAGCGTGAGCTTGAACTGCTTGGAGAGGCTCGAATTGAACGCCGCCAGCAGCACGACATGGCCGGCGTCCGTGTTGTCCTGATCGAACTCCAGCTGCAGCTGGCCGAAGTCCACCAGCCCGAGCTTGAACTCCTTGGCGGTGCTGGACATGTTGGTGACGTCCAGTTCGGTGGGCTGGCCATCGAAGCCGCTGTAGGTCTTGAAGTTGCCCACCGTCGTCCACTGCACTGGGGTGGCAGAGCCGGCGGCGGTGATCGTGAGGCCTGTGGTGTCGATGTCGAAGGCGATCGTGTTGGTCGTGCGGTTGCGCACCACCACCGATTGCCCGTTGAGCGTGGCCGCACCCGTGCCGGTCAGGCCGGCGAGCGAGACCACGTCACCGTTGGCGAAGCCGTGCGCGGTGATGGTGAGGATGGTTGGGTTGCCGATGGCGATACCCGTGATGGTCTTGGCCGTGCCCGTGCCGTTGCCGACTTGAAGCGTGGAGCCTTGTGCTGAGATGGCGGTGCTGGGCATGGGTGCCTCCAATGAAGAAGGCCGCGGGGCCGGTCACAAGGACCAAGCGCAGCCGCGGCCGGTTGAGAAACGGGGAATCGAGAACAGGGAATCGAAAGTCGGGAAACGAAGCGAGTCGATCAGAGCCTCAGTTGCTGGCCCAGATCGAGTACTCCTTGCTGACCCGCCAGGCGCGCACCGGCTCCTCGTAGAGGTCCTGGGTGCCCAGCGGGACGTTCTGCACGCCCCAGGCGGCCATGGCGGCCTCCAGGGCGCTCCCCAGCGCGACGAGCTCGCTCACCTGGCGGCTCATGATGTCGATCTGGATGTGGGTGTTCTGCAAGTCGCTCGGGCCCCCGAGGCTGACGTTGGGCACCGACGCCACCCGGATCCACACGATGTAGGGGAAGACCGGCGGTTCTGCGGTGTTCACGCCGTACCAGACCCCACCCGCGGGCGTGAGCGTGGACAGCAGCGTCTGGATGTCCTCAACGAGGGTCGTCATGGCTCAACCGACGTTCAAGCCTTCGCTGCAGGCGAGCACCAGGCTCACCCGTGCCATCTCCGGCTCGATGACCGACAGCACGTTGAAGATCCGGGTGCCGAAGATCACCCGCATGGCTGCGGTGACGCCGGCCCGGTAGCGGATCGTGACCAGGTGGCTCGTCTCGGCGTTGACCGACTGGGCGGCCACCACCTCCCGGCCATCCATCGGCTCGATGCGCGCCCAGCAGGTAGCCCAATCGGTCCAGGTGGTCGACTGCTGACCGTAGGAGTCCCGGGTCGAACCTCGCACCTGCAGCGTCACGCGCCGGT
>CAILKA010000190.1 GCA_903834645.1 uncultured beta proteobacterium | reverse complement strand
CTGCTGGCCGACCTGCGCCAGCCCGACAAGCGCGGGGCGTACCTGGCGCTGGCCAGCCAGTGCTGGTACGTGCTCAAGGCGGGCATTGCCGAGCCCGAGGAGATCCCCGCCGAGTGCGGGGTGATCGTGGTCCATGCCGCGCGCAGCGTGCGTGCAGCGGGGGCGCAATCGGCCCAGGCACAGGACGACCCCGTCGGCGGGCCGCTCGAGGTGCTGCGGCCGGCGCCCCTGCGCGCGCATCGCATCGATTTCGCCACCTGGGTGGCCCTGGCTCGGGCCAGCGCGCTGCCGTCACCCGACGAGCCGGAGCAGGCGCCGCTGCGCGAAGCCTGAGCGGCGCCTTGCTGGCCCCGGCCCCGGCCCCGACCTCCCGCCCGGCTCAGGACCCCTCGCGCGGGACGCCCGCAGGCTTGTCTTCGGCCTGGTAGGGGCTGTGCAGCGCCACCGCGCGTGCCGGGCGCTTGCGCAGCCGGATGTTGAGCATTTCCACGCCCAGCGAGAAGGCCATCGCGAAGTACACGTAGCCCTTGGGCACCTTGTGGTCGAAGCCTTCGGCGATCAGCACCACGCCCACGACGACCAGGAACGACAGCGCCAGCATCTTGATCGTCGGGTGCGCCGACACGAAGCGGCCGATCGCCCCGGCAAACACCATCATCAGCGCCACCGACGTGATGACGGCGGCAATCATGATGCGCACGTCGTCGACCATGCCTACGGCGGTGATGATCGAGTCGAGCGAGAACACGAGGTCGATCAGCAGGATCTGCAGGATCACCGCGGCGAAGGTGGCCTTCACGGCCGACCCGGCGTGGCCCTCCTCGCCTTCGAGCGAGCCGTGGATCTCGGTGGTGGCTTTCCACACGAGGAAGATGCCCCCGACGATGAGGATCAGGTCGCGCCCGGAGATGGCCTGGCTCAGCACCGTGAACAGCGGCTCCACGAGCCCCACGATCCACGCCAGCACGAGCAGCAGCGCCACGCGCATGAACATCGCCATGAACAGGCCCAGCTTGCGCGCGAACTCGCGTTTGGCCGGCGGGAGCTTGTCCACGAGGATCGAGATGAAGATGACGTTGTCGATGCCGAGCACGAGTTCCAGCGCGGTCAGCGTCGCAAAGGCGATCCAGGCTTCGGGTGAGGCGAGCAGTTCCATGGCAGCGGGCGCGCTCGGGCGTGCGCAGGTGAGGCGAAGCCTTGCAGGATAGTGGATGCGGGCCCTGTGCGCTTCACGCAGAATCGCGGCGCCGTGATGGAGGTTCCTGCGATGTTTCGTCTGCCCCTGCTTTGTGCGCCTGCCGTGCTCGCGCTGGCCCTGTCGGGCGTGCCCGCGGCCGCCGCGCCGGGCTTGCCTTCGACCAACGTCGCGTGGATGCCCGCAGCGGCGGATGCCGACATCGACCGCGCCTTCGCCCAGGCGCGCGAGCAGAAGAAGCCCGTGCTGCTGTACTGGGGCGCCACCTGGTGCCCGCCCTGCAACCAGCTCAAGGCCACCTTCTTCAACCGCCAGGACTTCGCCCAGCAGGCGCGCAACTTCGTGGCCGTGCACGTCGACGGCGACCGCCCCGGCGCGCAGAAGCTCGGTGCGCGCTTCAAGGTGCGCGGCTACCCCACCGTGATCCTGATGGGAGCCGATGGCGCGGAGATCACTCGCCTGGCCAGCGACGCCGACCCGACGCAGATGATGGCCGCGTTGCAGGCGGGGCTGGCGGGCGGGCGCCCGATCAAGCTGGTGCTGGCCGACGCGCGTGCGGGCAAGACGCTGTCACCCAACGAGTGGCGCATGCTCGCCTTCCACGGCTGGGAAGTCGACGAAGGACAGACCGTGCCCGCCACCGAGCGACCGGCCGTGCTCGCCGAACTGGCCGCCCGCAGTCCGGCTGGCGATGCGGAGACGACGACCCGGCTGTGGCTCAAGGCGCTGGGTGCCAGCGATGACGGCAAGGGCCTCAAGCCTGACGGCGCATTGCGCCAGCGCGTGGACCGCGTGTTAGGTGAGCCCTCACTTGCGCGCGCGCACCTGGATGTCCTGGCGGGCGAGGTGTCCGACATCGTGAAGGTGCTCGCCCCGGAAGACGGAGTCGAGCGCCGCGCCCTCGCCGAGCGCTACGACGTGGCCCTGGCCCGGCTGCAGTCCGATGCGACGCTCTCACGCGGCGACCGCCTGAGCGCGCTCATCGGCCGCATCCAGCTGGCCCGGCTGGGCCAGCCGCGGGACGCGCTGCAGCCGAACCTTCCGCCGACGCTGGTGCGTGAGGTGCGCGAGACCGTGCAGCGCTTCGACCGCGAGATCACCGATGGCTACGAGCGCCAGGCCGTGATCACCTCAGGCGCCTACGCGCTCGCGCGCGCGGGCCTGTGGGCCGACAGCGACGCGCTGCTGCAGGCCAACCTGGCGCGCAGTCATTCCGCCTACTACCTGATGAGCCAGCTGGCCGGCAACCTGCGCCGCCAGGGTCGCACCGACGAGGCGCTGCGCTGGTACCAGGCCTCCTTCGACCAGGCCGTGGGGCCGGCCACCCGGCTGCAATGGGGAGCCGGCTACCTTGGCGCACTCGTCGACCTCGCCCCTCAGGACGCCTCGCGCATCGAGAAGGCGGCGGCGCAGCTCTTCACCGAGGCGGCTGCCGACAAGGGTGCGTTCTACGAAAGGAGCGCGCGCTCACTTCAGCGAGTGGGCACGAAGCTCAACGAATGGAACAAGACCGGCAGCCAGGCCGCGGTGCTGCAGCGACTGCGGCGCCAGCTCGACGGCGTGTGCGCGGCGGTGGATGCCGCCGACGGTCAGCGCGCGGCCTGCGAGGCGGTGCTCAAGCCGCGCGGCTGAACGCGCGGCCCCGGCCTGCCCCTCACCCCGGGCCGGAGCCGACTGCCGCATCCGCCGCAAGGTGCGGCCAGGCGGCGCCAGGTGGCCAGAGGGCCAGGCACCACGGTTGCAGCCGCTCATTCGCGGCGGGCCGACACTCGTGGCGCAACAGGGCCCGTTCGTCCCCAGGCCAGGCTGCAGCGGCTGCGCCCGCTCACAATGCGCCCATGCGCGCGCTCAAGACCCACCTGCCCCTGGCCGCGGTGCCGGCGCTGCTGGCCACCGCACTGGCCACCGCAGCCCTGCCACCGGCTCAGGCCACCGCCTCCACCGCCGGGGCCCCTGCCGCCTCCGGCGCGGCTGGCCAGCGGCCGGCCGCTGCGGCGGGCGCGGCTGATCCGCTGCTCAAGCCCTGCCGCCTGCGCGGCGTGGAGTACCCGGCGCTGTGCGGCTCGGTGCGCCGGCCGCTGGACCCCGCCGCCGCGCAAGGCACGCAGATCGACGTGCACTTTGCGGTGCTGCCGGCGCTGGCGCGCCACAAGCGGCCCGACCCGGTCTTCTTTCTGGCCGGCGGCCCGGGCCAGAGCGCCGTGGCGCTGGCGGGCGTGCTGTCGGCTCAGTACACGCGGCTGGGCGCGCGGCGTGACCTGGTGTTCGTCGACCAGCGCGGCACCGGACGCAGCGCCCCGCTCAAGTGCGCGCAGCCCGACCTGAACCAGCCGCTGGCCCAACTCGCCGACGCCCAGGCCGCGCGCGCCCGGCTGCTGGCCTGCCGGCAGGAGCTGGCCAAGCTCCCGCATGGCGACCTGCGCCACTACACCACCACCGTCGCGATGCAGGACCTCGACGCCGTGCGGCGCGCCCTCGGAGCGCAGCGGATCAACCTGGTGGGGGGCTCCTACGGGACGCGTGCCGGGCTCGAGTACATGCGCCAGTTCCCGCAGGCCGTGCGCCGCGCCGTGCTCGATGGCGTGGCCCCGCCCGACATGGCGCTGCCGCTGGCCTTCGGCGTGGACACGCAAGCGGCCTTCGACGCGATGCTCGCTGCCTGCCAGGCCGATGCCGGCTGCAAGGCCCGCCACCCGACACTGCGCGCCGACTGGGAGACGTGGCTGGCAAGCCTGCCGCGTCGCGTGTCGGCGCCGCATCCCATGACGGGCGTGGACGAGCCCTTCGTGCTGACGCGCGAGATGGCACTCACCCTCGTGCGCCCGGCCCTGTACGCCCCCCCGCTGGCCGCGGGCCTGACGCATGCGGTGTCGCAGGCCGCGCGCGGGTACCTGGCCCCGCTGGTGGGCCTGAGCGGCACCCTGGGCGGGGCCCGGCGTGATCTGCAGCTGGCCGAGGGGCAGCACTACTCGGTGATCTGCGCCGAGGACGAGCCGCGCATCACGCCCGAGGCTGCGGCCGACGCCCTGCGCGCCACGCCCTTTGCCGAGCCCAACCTCGCCAGCTACCGCGAGGTCTGCCGCGACTGGCCCCGGGGCACCGTGCCGCCGGAGTTCTACACGGTGGGCCCGGCTCCTGCGCCGACGCTGCTGCTGTCCGGCGGGGCGGACCCCGCCACCCCGACGCGCCACGGCGAGAGGGTGGCGCGCGCGCTCGGGGCCCAGGCGCGCCACGTCATCGTCGAGCAGGCTGGCCACGGCGTGCTGGCGATCGGCTGCCTGCGCGACGCCGCGGTGCGCTTCATCCAGGCCGAGGACGACACGGCAGCGCTGGCGGTGGCCACCGACTGCGCGAAGGCGGTGCCGCGGCCGCCTGCGTGGCAGCCGCCGGGACGGGCTTCAACGGGGAGCGCGCGATGATCGTCGTGAAGGAACTGTCCAAGACCTTCGTGCAGGGCCGGGGCCGCCGTGCGCGTCGCGTGCAGGCGGTGGACCGCGTGAGCTTCACGGCCGCCGACGGCCGCATCACGGGGCTGCTCGGCCCCAATGGTGCCGGCAAGACGACCACGCTGCGCATTGCCGCGGCGCTGATCGCGCCGGACAGCGGATCGGTGCAGGTCGACGGCATCGAGGTCACGGCGCAGCCCGCCGCCGCGCTCGCCCGCATGGGGGTGCTCAGCGACTCCAAGGGGCTGAGCACGCGGCTGACCGCGCGCGAGAACATCATCTACTACGGCTGCCTGCACGGCATGACGCGCGCCGCGGCGAATGCACGCGCCGAGGTGCTGGCGCAGGTGCTCGAGATGGGCGAGCTGCTCGACCGCCGCACCGAGGGCTTCAGCCAGGGCGAGCGCATGAAGACGGCGCTGGCCCGCGCGCTCGTGCACGACCCGCCCAACATTGTGCTCGACGAGCCCACCAACGGGCTGGACGTGCTGGCCACGCGCGCGCTGCGCGAGGCGCTGCGCCGGCTGCGCGACGAGCACGGCAAGTGCATCGTGTTCTCCACCCACATCATGCAGGAGGTGGAGCGCCTGTGCGACGAGGTGGTGGTGGTCGCCGGCGGCCGCACGGTGGCCAGCGGCAGCGTCGCCTCGCTGTGCGCGCACACGGGCCACGCCGACTTCGAGGATGCCTTCGTGGCGCTGGCCTTCCCCGACGCCATCGCCCTGCCTGCCCGGCTCGAGGAGGCCGCCTGATGCACGCTGCCTGGATCGCCTTCGTCAAGGAGCTCGTCGATGCGCTGCGTGACCGGCGCACGATGCTCATGGTGCTGCTGAGCTCGGTGGCGCTGGGCCCGCTCACGCTCGTGCTGATGTCGATGCTCGTCTCCGACATCGAAAAGCGCGCCGAGGCGCGTCAGGTCGTGATCGTGGGCCTGGAGCGGGCCCCGACACTGCGCAACTACCTCGAGCGACAGACCCAGCGCACCGAGCCCGCGCCGGCCGACTACGAGCGCCAGCTCCAGGACAGCAAGCTCGGCGACGCCGTGCTCGTCGTGCCGCCCGATTTCGAGGAGCGCCTGGCGCGTGGGGAGCCGCCTGAGCTCGAGGTGGTCTCGCACGGCAGCAACGCGCGCGCGCAGGCCAGTGCGCGCCGGGTGATGGGCCTGCTGCGCGGCTTTGCCGACGAGCAGCGCCAGCTGCGGCTGGCTTCGCGGGGCGTGGCGCCAGCGGCGCTGCAGGTGCTCGATGTCCAGGAACGCGACCTCGCCGATCCGGCCTCGCGCGGGGCGCAGCTCGCCTTCATCGTGCCCTTCTTCGTCATGACGGCGGTGCTCTACGGCTGCTTCAATGCGGCGCTGGACACCACCGCCGGCGAGCGCGAGCGCGGGTCGCTGGAGCCGCTCTTGATGACCCCGGCTTCGCCCTTTGCGCTCACGCTGGGCAAGTGGGCAGCGGTGGCCAGCCTCGGGATGCTCGTGGCCGTGCTCGCCTGCCTGAGCTTCCTGCCCGGGCAGTGGCTGCTGCGCAGCGAGCTGCTGGCAGCGATGTTTCGCTTCGGCCCGCGCGAGGCGCTGTGGTTCCTCGCCTTGCTCGTGCCGCTGGCCGGTGCGCTGGCGGCGGTGCTCATGGCCACCGCGATCCGTTGCAAGAGCTTCAAGGAGGCGCAGGCCAACTCCACTCTGGTGCTGCTGGCCGTGAACCTCGTGCCGCTGGTGCAGGTCTTCGGTCGAGGCGGGGAGGAGCCGTGGCACCTGTGGGTGCCCGCGCTCGCGCAGATCACGTTGATGACGCGCGTGCTCAAGGGCGAGGCGCCCGGCATGCTGGACGCACTCGTGCCGCTGCTCGTGTGTGCGGCGCTGGCCCTGGCGAGCCTGGCGTGGATCGCGCACACGCTGCGCCAGGCTGCGGTCAAGTGAGGTCGGGCGCCTGAACCCGTGCGGGCGGGCCAGGCCTATGCGCCGGGGCCGGGGCGCGGCGTGGTCTGGGCCTCGAGCCGGGCGAGCCAGCGCAGGGCGTGCGCCGAGTCCGGCCCGCACATCGCTGGCGATGGCTGCAGCGACCCGCACACAGCCGGGCGCTCGGGGCGCCCGAACAGCCGGCAGCGCGCCTCATCGTCGAGCTGCACGCAGCGCACGCCTGCAGGCTTGCCATGCGGCATTCCTGGAATCGGCGAGCTGATCGACG
>CAILKA010000189.1 GCA_903834645.1 uncultured beta proteobacterium | reverse complement strand
TGCAGGTGGGTGAAGCCGGGCATGATGACTTCAACGTTTTGTTCGGCCACGTCCACCAGCGAGTTTTGCAGGTCGGACAGCAGGTCGATGATCAGGTCCATCTCGCCGCGCAGCCACAGGCGCACGTCGGTGGCGACCTGGTCGTTGCGCGAGCGGCCGGTGTGCAGCCGCTTGCCGGCGTCGCCCACGAGCTGCGTCAGGCGCGCCTCGATGTTCAGGTGCACGTCCTCGAGCTCGAGCTTCCAGGTGAAGCTGCCCGCCTCGATCTCGGCCGTGATCTGCGCCATGCCGCGCTCGATGTCGGCCAGGTCTTGCGCGGAGATGATGGACTGGGCCGCGAGCATGCGCGCTTGCGCCAGGCTGCCCGCGATGTCGGCGCGCCACAGGCGCTTGTCGAAATTGACGCTGGCCGTGTAGCGCTGCACGAGCTCGCTCATCGGCTCGCTGAACAGCGCCGACCAAGCCTGGGATTTGTTGTCGAGGGGGTTGAAGCTCATGGCGCGCGCGGGCAAGCCGGGGCAGGAGGGGGAACTGCGTATTATTCCCCCTCGAGTGCCGCGCATGACCCCTACGCCCCCACGAGACCCGACCCGCCCCGCAGAGGTGGCCAGGGATGGGGAGGCGGCGGACGACCTCTCCCGCCCGCCGAGCCAGTGGCCGGCCAGCGCAGCGCCCGGCGGCAGTGCCTCGAGCCTGCAGCGCGCCACCGGTTTCGACCCGCGCGTGGCCGGCCCCTTCGACGAGCATGGCGAGCCGCTCCCGCCGCGCGCCCCGCGGCTGGGCGAGGCGCTGCGCTACTGGCTGCGCCTGGGCTGCATCAGTTTCGGCGGCCCGGCCGGGCAGATCGCGCTCATGCACGAGGAGCTGGTGGAGCGGCGGCGCTGGATCAGCGAGGGCCGCTTCCTGCACGCCCTCAACTACTGCATGCTGCTGCCCGGGCCAGAGGCGCAGCAGCTGGCCACGTACCTCGGGTGGCTCCTGCACCGCACGCTCGGGGGCGTGATCGCCGGGATGCTCTTCGTGCTGCCCTCGCTCGTGCTGCTGATCGCGCTGGCCGCGGCCTACATGGCCTGGGGCGACGTGCCTCTGGTGGCCGCACTCTTCTACGGCATCAAGCCGGCTGTCGTGGCGCTCGTGGTGCAGTCGGCACACCGGCTGGCCACGCGCACGCTGCGTGGGGGGGTGCTGTGGACGCTGGCGGCCGCCGGGTTCGTCGCGGTGGCGGTGCTGCAGGCCCCTTTCCCGCTCGTCGTGCTGGCGGCTGCGGTGGTAGGCGCCGTGGGAGCGCGGCTGGCGCCGCATCGATTCGGCGGCGCGGGGGCATCCGGCGCCCAGCCAGCGAGCGCCGCACAGGGCGCGCTGTCGAGCCTTGCTGAGCCCGGCCGCCTGCCTGCGCTGATCGACGACCACACGCCTCGGCCGGCTCATGCGCGCTTCCAGCCCTGGCGCACTGCAGGCGTGGTGGCGGTCGGGCTGCTGCTGTGGGCCTTGCCCATGGCCGTGCTCGCCCTCTTCTTCGGCACAAAGGGCGTGGCCACGCAGATGGGCAGCTTCTTCACCCAGGCGGCTCTGCTGACCTTCGGCGGGGCCTATGCGGTGCTGCCCTTCGTCTACCAGGGCGCGGTGGTGCAGCACGGCTGGGTGAGCGCGGCGCAGATGATGGACGGCCTGGCCCTGGGCGAGTCCACGCCGGGGCCGCTCATCATGGTGGTGGCCTTCGTGGCCTTCGTGGGCGGGTGGCAGAGCCCGGACATGGCGGCCCACGCGGCAGCGCTCGGGCCGCTTGCGCCCTACGCCGCGGGTGCCCTGTGCGCGCTCGTGGCCACGTGGTTCACGTTCCTGCCCTCCTTCGTGTTCATCCTGGCCGGCGGGCCGCTGGTGGAATCCACGCGTGGCCGGATGGCCTTCACAGGGCCGCTGACGGCGATCACGGCCGCGGTGTGCGGTGTGATCCTGAACCTCGCGCTGTTCTTCGGTGCGCACGTGCTGTGGCCCCGGGGAGTCTCGGGCGGCTTCGACCTGGCCGCGGCGCTGATCGGGGTGGCCGCGCTCTGGGCGCTCATCGTGCGGCGGCGCGGCGTGATCGAGGTGCTGGGCGCCAGCGCCGTGGTGGGCGCGCTCGTCTACCTGGGGCTGCCGGCCACGGCCCGGCTCCTCGGGTGAGCGTGCCCAACCCACGGTTCCAGGCCGGTCCGGCTGGCCCGGGCGGGCCAGCCCGGCAGGGGGGTGCGGCCTCCGCTCCCGGCGCGGCCTGGATCGTCATGGCCGCCGGCGTGTGTGCAGCCCTGCACGTGGGCAAGCTCGCGCCGGCGATCGCCGTGCTGCAGCGCGACCTGGGCCTCACGCTCGTCGAGGCCGGATTCCTGCTCGGGATGGTGCAGGGTGCGGGCATGACGCTCGGGCTGCTCGTCGGGGCCTGGTGCGATGGCCTGGGCGCACGGCGCAGCCTGATGCTCGGGCTGCTGCTGCAGGCTGGCGCCAGCGCCAGCGGCGCAGGGGTGTCCGGTGCCGGCCCGATGCTCGCGCTGCGAGCAGTCGAGGGCCTGGGCTTCCTGATGGTGGTGCTGCCGGCGCCGGGGCTGCTGCGTGCGCTCACGCCGCCCGAGCGGCTGCGCGGCATGCTCGGCACCTGGGGCGCCTTCATGCCGGTGGCCATCGCGCTGGCGCTGCTGGCGGGCCCGCTCGTGATCGAGTCGGGCGGCTGGCGCACCTGGTGGGCGGGGCTGGCCGCGGTGTCGGCCGCGATGGCGCTGACGCTGCGGTTCACCGTACCCGCGCAGGCCGCGCCGTCATCGGTCACGCAGGCTCCCTCCGCTGCGGCGGCAGGCTGGGCCGACTCCGCCCTGCGTACCCTGGCTCGGCGCGTGGCCATCACGCTGCGCGCGCCGGGGCCGTGGTTCGTGGCGCTCACCTTCGCCGTGTACTCGTCGCAGTGGCTGGCGGTGGTGGGATTCCTGCCCACCATCGTTGCGCAAGCCGGCGTGGGCCCGCTGCTGTCCGGCTTCGTGGCGGCCGGCGTGGCGGCGGCCAACATCCTGGGCAACGCCGCCTCGGGCCACCTCATGCAGCGCGGCGTGCCCGCGCCCGTGCTGCTGGCCACGGGCTTCTCGACGATGGCGGCCGGGGCCGTGCTCGGCTTTGCGCCGCTGCTCGATCCCGGCTCGGCGGGGCGTCTGGTCGCGCTGGCGCTGTTCTCGGCAGTGGGTGGCCTGATTCCCGGCACCTTGTTCGCGCTCGCCGTGCAGGTGGCCCCCGACGAGCGGGTCGTGTCGAGCACGGTGGGCTGGATGCAGCAGTGGTCGGCGGCCGGCCAGGTGCTGGGCCCGCCGGCCGTGGCGTGGGTGGCCAGCGCCGCTGGCGGCTGGGAGCGCACCTGGCTGGCCACCGGCGCGTGCAGCCTGGCGGGCCTGGCGCTGGCCGCCGGGCTGGCGCACTGGCAGGCGAGCCGACGAGGAGCACCGCGATAATGCCCAGCGGGGCTGCAAGGGCGGCTCGACGAGACGGCATAGAGGGGACATCGCATGACCACACCCACCGTAATTGCCACGCGCGAGAGCCGCCTGGCGCTTTGGCAGGCCGAGCACGTGCGTGACCTGCTGCAATCGCGCTTCGGCCTGGCGGTTGAGCTCCTCGGCATGACCACCAAGGGTGACCAGATCCTCGACCGTGCGCTGTCGAAGGTCGGCGGCAAGGGCCTGTTCGTCAAGGAACTCGAGACCGCGCTCGAGGAGGGCCGGGCTCACCTGGCGGTGCATTCGCTCAAGGATGTGCCCATGGACCTGCCGGACGGCTTCGTGCTGGCTGCCGTGCTCGAGCGCGAGGATCCGCGCGACGCCTTCGTTTCCAACCACCACGCGAGCCTGGAGGCGTTGCCCGAGGGCGCGTGCGTGGGCACCTCGAGCCTGCGGCGCGTGGTGCAGCTGCTTGCGCGCCGGCCCGACCTGCGCATCGAGCCGCTGCGCGGCAACCTCGATACGCGCTTGCGCAAGCTCGACGAGGGCGGCTACGACGCGATCGTGCTGGCCGCCGCGGGCCTGAAGCGCCTCGGCCTGGGCTCGCGCATCCGCGCCGTCTTCGACCCCGAGGCCATGATCCCGGCGGCCGGGCAGGGGGCGCTGGGCATCGAGGTGCGCGAGGACGCCACTGCGCTCCGCGCCACGCTGGCCCGGACCATCGACGCGCCCACCTGGCTGGCCACGCACGCCGAACGGGCCGTCTCGCGTGCGCTCGGGGGCAGCTGCAGCATGCCGCTGGCGGCCCATGCGACCTGGAGCGATGGCACTCTGACGCTCGTGGCCGCACTGGGCGACGGCGAGCAGCCAGCGCGGCCGCTGCTGCGCACGCAGGCGAGCGGCCAGCCCGTCGACGAGGCCAGCGCGCGCGCGCTGGGCGAGCAGGCCGCGGCTGCGCTGCGTGCAGCGGGTGCGGCCGGCTACCTCCACGCCAGCTGACGAGCCGACACGCGCAGCCGCGCCGGGCCGCACCAGGCAGGAACCCCCGCCCCCGTGCCCGCATTGCGCGTGATCGTGACCCGCCCGCGCGACCAGGCCCAGGCCTGGTTGCCGGCCCTTCGCGCCAGCGGCCTGGATGCGCAGGCGCTGCCGCTGATCGAGATCGCACCGGCCCCCGACGTGGCGGCAGTGCGGCAGGCCTGGGCCGGCGTGCCGGGCTGCGCGCTCGTGATGTTCGTGAGCGCACACGCCGTGCAGCAATTCTTTCTCCACTCGCCGGTGCCCGCCGACCCTGGCGCATCCGTGCCCCCGGCCCGGTGGCCGTCGGGCACGCTGGCGGGCAGCACCGGCGCCGGCACGAGTGCCGCTCTGCAGGCCGCCGGCGTGCCTCCCGGCTGCATCGTCGAGCCCCCGGCCACCGCGCGTGCCGATTCCGAGGGCCTGTGGCAGACGCTGCAGGCGCGAGACTGGCGCGCTACCCAGGTGCTCGTCGTGCGCGGCGAGCAAGGCCGTGACTGGCTGGCCGAAGCGCTCGCAGCAGCCGGCGCCTCGGTGCGATTCGTCGCGGCCTACGCACGCCGCGCGCCCGTGCTGGCCGAAGACGCGCGGGCCGTGCTGGCCGCCGCGCTCGACCAGCCGGCCGGCCACGCGTGGATCTTCAGCAGCGCCGAAGCGGCCCAGCATCTGGCGGCGCTGGCCCCGGGCGCAGCTTGGAGAGACAGCCGGGCCGTGGCCACGCATCCTCGCATTGCACAGGCGGTGCGCGACGCGGGCTTCGGCCGCGTGGAGGAGGCTGCGGGCGCACAGGTTCCGGCCGTGCTCGCCGCCCTCGCACGCCTACAATCCGAACCCTCGTGAGCGCCCCCCCCGACGCCCCTACGCCCGCCCCCGCGACGGCCCCCGCGACCGCGACTGCTTCGGCCGCGCAGCCCGCCGCCACAGGTCGTCCGAGCCGGGCACCGCTGATCGCAGCGGCCGGGCTGGCCGTGCTCAGCCTGACCGCACTCGTCATGGCCTGGAACACGCAGCAGCGCGTGCGCACGGCCGAGCTCGAGCTCGTCAAGCGCCAGCAGGATGCCGGCACCCAAGCCGCCGAGGCACGCACGCTTGCCCGCCAGGCCGAGGCCACTGCGCGCGAATCCGCCGCCCGCCTGGCGCTGCTCGAAGCCCGCGTGGCCGAGAGCGCGCTGCAGCGCACCCAGCTCGAGGAACTGATCCAGTCCCTGGCGCGCTCGCGCGACGAGAACGTGCTGGCCGATATAGACGCCTCGCTGCGCGTGGCGATGCAGCAGGGTTCGATCACCGGCAGCGTCGAGCCGCTGGCCGCGGCGCTGCGCCAGGCCGACGAGCGACTGGCCCGCTACTCCCAGCCGCGCCTGGAGCGCGTCAGGCGCGCCGTGCTGCTCGACATCGACCGCGTCAAGGCTGCCGCCCAGGTCGACCTGCCCACGCTCACGCTGCGCCTGGACGAGGCGATCCGCCTCGTCGACGACCTGCCTCTGATCGCGGCTGTCGATCGCCGGCCCGGCCGTGCGGAGGCGCGAGCGGCAGCCGCTGCGGCCGCTGCCACCGCGCCTGCCGGGGCGGCCTCGGCGGCTCGAGCCGAGCCGGGTGTGGCCTCCGCGGTGGCTGGCGGCGGCAAGAGCACGTCGTGGCCCCGTTGGATCGGTGACAACGCCCGCGCCATGTGGCTGCAGGCCTGGGGCGAGGTACGGTCCCTGGTGCAGGTGAGCCGCATCGACGATCCCGACGCCGCGCTGCTGACCCCGGAGCAGGCCTTCTTCGTGCGCGAGAACGTCAAGCTGCGCCTGCTCAATGCCCGGCTGGCGCTGCTGAGCCGCCAGTACGACATCGCGCAGGCCGACCTGCGTGATGCGCAGTCGATGCTCGAGCGCTACTTCGACCGTGGCTCGCGCCGGGTCGGGGCGGCCTCCGAACAGGTGCGCCAGCTCACCGCCCAGGCTCGCCAGGTGGCTCAGCCGCGGCCCGACGCCACGCTGGCCGCACTCGCCACCGCGGTAGCCGGGCGCTAGCCCGGGGCGCGTCTCGCCATGCGGTTCATCGTCTGGCTCATCGTCCTGTTCGTCGTGGCCGTGGTCGCGGCCGGGCTGCTGGGCACCAACGACGGTCTCGTGACGGTCTATTTCCGTCACTGGCGCATCGAGCTCTCGCTCAACCTCTTCCTGCTGCTGGTGGCGGGCACCTGCCTGGCCATCATGGCGACGATGCGCACGGTCGACTCGCTCGTGACGCTGCCCCGGCGTGCGCGCGATTGGCGCGCCCTGCAGCGCGAGCGCGCGGCTCAGCGCGCGCTGCGCGAGGCGCTGGCCGAGTATTTCGGCGCGCGCTACGGCCGGGCCCACAAGGCGGCCGAGCGCGCCCTGACGTTGCAGGAGGGCACGCCCGCCCTCGTCGACGACGCCGATTTCCGCATTCTTTCCCAGCTGGTCGCCACCGCGAGCCTGCACCGCTTGCAGGACCATCCGCGGCGCCAGGAGGCCATCGAGAGGCTCACGAGCCTCGTGGCCAGCCAGCCCGCACGCTCCGTCTCCGAAGGATCACGGTTGATGATGGTCGAGTGGGCCCTGGACGACCGCGAGGCCGACCGCGCGCTCGAGCTGCTGGCCGCGCTGCCGCCAGGTGTCGCGCGCCGCACGCAGGCCTTGCGGCTGAAGCTGCAAGCCGCGCGCCTGGCGCGTCAGCCGCTCAAGGCGCTGACGACCGCGCACCTGCTGGCCAACCACCGCGCCTTCTCGCCCGAGGCCGCTCGCGGGCTGTTGCGCTCGCTGGCCGTCTCGGTGCTCGACGGCGCACGCGACGCCGAGCAGCTGCGCCGCCTGTGGGGCGAGCTCGAGCCGTCTGACCGGCGCGACGCCGCCGTCGTGGCCCGTGCCGCGCAGCGCGCGGTGGCGCTGGGCTCGCCCGAGGACGCCCGCCACTGGCTGTCTGCTGCATGGGACGATCTGGCCAAGCTGCCGGCAGACGAGCGTGCGCTCGTGGCGCTGGCGCTGGCCGAGGCCACCGCCGGCATCGGCCCGGACTGGCTGCAGCGCGTGGAAAGCGCCGCCGGCGCCTGGCCGCAGGACACCGCCATCAACGCCGCAGCGGCACTCGTCTATGCCGAGCGGCGCCTGTGGGGCAAGGCCCGCCGACCGCTCGAGCAGGCCAGCCAGGCCGTCACGCTCGAGCCGCGCACCCGCCGGCGTGCCTGTGTGGCGCTGGCCACTGTGCTGCGCGAGTCGGGTGACGAGACGCGCGCCGCCGCACTCGACCGCCAGGCCGCATCCATGGCCTGAAGGTCTCTGCTACAATTGAGGGCTTCGCGGCTGTAGCTCAGTTGGATAGAGTACTTGGCTACGAACCAAGGGGTCGTGGGTTCGAATCCT
>CAILKA010000188.1 GCA_903834645.1 uncultured beta proteobacterium | reverse complement strand
CGCCGACATCGCGCGCGGCGGCTACGTGCTCGCCGAGCCGGCCGAGGTGGGCCTGAAAAAGAAGGCCCAGGCCGTGATCATCGCCACCGGCAGCGAGGTGCAGCTCGCCTTGCACGCGCAGGCCGAGCTGGCGCGAGAGGGCGTGGCCGTGCGTGTCGTGAGCCTGCCCAGCACCAGCGTCTTCGACCGGCAGGACACTGCCTACAAGATCAGGGTGCTGCCCGCGAAACTGCCGCGCATCGCGGTGGAGGCCGGCGTCACCGACGGCTGGTGGAAGTACGGCTGCGCGGCCGTCGTGGGCATCGACCGCTACGGCGAGAGCGCACCGGCAGGCGCGCTTTTCGCGCACTTCGGATTCACGGCCGCCAACGTCGCGGCCACCGTGCGCGCGGTGCTCGCGCAGCGCTGAGATTCAGACCCAGGAGGACCTCCCCATGACCATCAAGGTTGGCATCAACGGCTTCGGCCGCATCGGTCGCATGGTGTTTCGTGCCGCCGTGCAGAACTTCCCCGGCATCGAGATCGTCGGCATCAACGACCTGCTCGAGCCCGACTACCTGGCCTACATGCTGAAGTACGACAGCGTGCACGGCCGCTTCAAGGGCGAGGTCGCGGTGGAGGGCAGCACGCTCATCGTCAACGGGCGGCGCATCCGCCTGACGGCCCTGAAGGACCCCGCCGAGCTCAAGTGGGGCGAGGTGGGTGCAGATGTGGTGGTCGAGGCCACGGGCCTGTTCCTGACGAAGGAAACCGCCCAGAAGCACCTCGACGCCGGTGCGAAGAAGGTCGTGATGAGCGCGCCTTCGAAGGACGACACGCCGATGTTCGTCTACGGCGTCAACCACGGCAGCTACGCCGGCCAGGCGATCGTCAGCAACGCGAGCTGCACCACCAACTGCCTGGCCCCCGTGGCCAAGGTGCTGAACGACAACTGGGGCATCAAGCGCGGCCTGATGACCACCGTGCACGCCGCCACCGCCACGCAGAAGACCGTGGACGGCCCGAGCAACAAGGACTGGCGCGGCGGGCGCGGCATCCTCGAGAACATCATCCCGAGCTCCACCGGCGCAGCCAAGGCCGTGGGCGTGGTGATCCCCGAGCTCAACAAGAAGCTCACCGGCATGTCTTTCCGTGTGCCCACCTCCGACGTGTCGGTGGTGGACCTCACGGTGGAGCTCGTCAAGGAGGCCGGCTACGACGAGATCTGCGCGGCCATGAAGGCGGCTGCTGCCGGCCCCATGAAGGGCGTGCTCGCCTACACCGAGGACAAGGTGGTGGCCACGGACTTCCGCGGCGAGCCCTGCACCAGCGTCTTCGACGCCGAGGCCGGCATCGCGCTGGACCGCACCTTCATCAAGGTCGTGGCCTGGTACGACAACGAGTGGGGTTACTCCAACAAGGTGCTGGAGATGGTCCAGGTGATCAGCCGCTGAGCACGGCGCACCTTTACAGGATTATCCGGACCAGGGCCTGCGGCCGGGGCCTACACTTCCACCATGGCGATCGAAGTGCGGGTGCTGCGCAAGTGGGTGGCCACGCTCGTGCTGGGCGTGTGGCCGGTGTCTCTGGCCTGGACGGCCGCCGCAGCGACCCTGCCTGCGCCCACGCCGGACGCACAGGCCCAGGCCCGCGTGATCGTCACCTGGCGCGCCGATGCGCCCCTGGCGCGCGCTCACCCGCTGCGATCCGGTGCCTCCTCCGAGGAGGTGCGGCGCACGCACCAGAGCCGGGCCGACAGGCTGGCTGCGCGCTCGGGTGTGGCGTTGCAGGCCGGCCGCGTGGTCGCGCAGCGCGCGCACGTCCTGACCGCCTCCGGGCTGAGCTCGGAGGCGCTCGCGCGGCGCCTGGCCGCAGATCCCGATGTGGAGGAGGTGGTGGTCGACCGCCGCCGCCGGGCGTTGTGGGTGCCCAACGACCCGCTGTTCCTCACGGGCCAGGGCACGCGCGGGCCCGAGGCGGGGCAGTGGCACCTGCGCGCGCCCACCGATACCCTGCGCTCGGCGGCGAACGTGCAGACCGCCTGGGACCGCACCACCGGCAGCGCGGAGGTCGTCGTGGCCGTGCTCGACACCGGCGTCTGGTCTTCGCACGAAGACCTTCGCGGCCAGCTCGTCTCCGGCTACGACTTCATCACCCGCTCCGAGTACGCCAACGACGGCGACGGCCGCGACGCGGACCCCGAGGACCCGGGCGATTGGGTCACCTCCCAGGAGAACGCCGCGGGCACCTTCAAGGATTGCGGCGTATCGGGCAGCTCCTGGCACGGCACCCGCGTGGCGAGCATCGTGGGCGCTGCGGCGAACAACGGGCTGGGCATGGCAGGCGTGGCCCCGGGTGCGCGCGTGATGGCGGTGCGCGTGCTCGGCAAGTGCGGAGGCTTCGACTCCGACATCGCCGCCGGCATGCGCTGGGCGGCGGGCGTCGAGTTGCCGGGCTACCCCGCACCTGCCCGGCCCGCGCGCGTCATCAACCTCAGCCTGGGCGGCGATGGCTCCTGTTCCGGCTCGGCCTATCCGCGTGCGATCGAGGAAGTGACGGCCAAGGGCGCGGTCGTTGTCGTGGCTGCCGGTAACAGCGCCGGCCGGGCTCCGGGCGCGCCGGCCAACTGTCCGGGCGTGGTGTCCGTGGGCGGGCTGCGCCACGCCGGAACGAAGGTGGGCTTCTCCGACCTCGGCCCCGAGCTGTCGATCGCCGCACCCGCGGGCAACTGCGTGAACATCACCGCGGGCTCGGCCTGCCTGTACCCGATCCAGACCGCGGGCAACAGCGGCTCGCGCGGGCCCGAAGCCGGCGGCTCTCGCTACTCCGACAGCTACGCCTACTCGGTGGGCACGAGCTTTGCCGCGCCGATCGTCTCGGGCGTGGCGGCCCTCATGCTGTCGGTGCGCCCGCAGATGACGCCGGCCCAGGTCAAGGCCTTGCTGCAATCCACGGCGCGGCCTTTCCCCACGAGCGGCGCCGACAACGGGCCCGACGACAGCACGCCCGTCCAGGCCTGCCGCGCGCCCGACGGGACCGACCAGCTGCAGTGCTACTGCACCACGGCGCTGTGCGGGGCAGGCATGGTCGACGCTTCAGCGGCGGTCGCGGCGGCGGCGGCCACTCCGGTGGCGCGCATCCAGGTGAGCACCACCACGCCCACGGCGTCCAGCCCCGTGCAGCTCACCGCCGACGCCTCCTCGGCTCCCTCCGGGAGGACCCTGAGCAGCTACGCGTGGGAGCTCGTGGACGGCGGGGGCATCGTCAACGGTTTCAGCACCGCCACCAACGCAACGACCACATCGCTGCTGCCCTCGGCGGCTGGCACCTTCACCGTGCGCCTGACCGTCACCGACAGCCTGGGCGCCCAGGCGACCACGCAATTGAGCGTGTCGGTGGTGGCTGCGGCGGTGGTCACACCGCCCACCCCCACGCCGCCCCCCACTCCTGCGCCTGAGCCGAGCTCCGGTTCGGGCGGGGGCGCGCTGTCGGGCCTGTGGCTGTGCGGTTTGGCTCTGGCGGCCTGGGCGCTGCGGCCCAGGCGAGCCCGCACGGCGCATGCCCGCTCCAGGGGGCCGTCAGCGCACTGAGCCCGTCGGGCCGGATGCCGGGGCCCCGCTGCGCCTTGCGCCAGAGGCTCCCGAAGCAGCGGCGGATGCACCCGCGGATGCCCCCGCGGGTGCCGTCACCGCTGCATCGGTTCGCCGCACCGCCACCCGTTCCGGGTTGACCTGCCCGAGCACGCGCTGCGGTTCTCGTTGCCCCTGCCAAGGCGCGGGCAACCAAGGCGATACCCAGCCCTGTGTCCAGACGAAGAAAGCCAGGTTGGCGACCACCAGCGCCAGGACCCACGCCCGCATCAGGCGGGCTCCTGCGTGGCTGGCAGCGGCCGGACGCTGACCTCGCCGGAGGTGAGGCGGTGCATCCGCCCCGCCTCGTCGCGCAGCAGCAGGGCCCCGTCGTCACCCACCCCAGCCGCCTGGCCTGCAGGCAAGCCCGGCTGTGTCGTCGTGACCTGCAGGCCGCGCAGCAGGTCGCGCCGCGCGAAGTCCGGGGCGAAGGCCCCAAAGCCCTCGCGCTCGAAGACCTGCAGCGCGCGCAGCAGCGGCCCGGCCAGGCGGTGCAGCGCTGCCGGCGCGCTGGCGTGCGGGTCGATCTCTTGCAGGCTGGCGAGGCCCGTGGAGAGGCCCGATGCCTGGCCCGCGTTCCGGCCCGCGAAGGCGAGGGCGCGCACGTTGAGCCCCACGCCAATGACGCACTGCCGCCCGGCGGCCGCTGCCACCGTCTCGATCAGGATTCCGCCAAGCTTGCGCCCGGGGCTGCCCTGCGCGCCGCGCAGCCACAGGTCGTTGGGCCACTTCAGGCCGATGGCACCCGAGGGGTCGAGCGCATCGGCCAGCGCCACGCCCACCGCCAGCGACAGGCCTGACCACTGCGCGGGGGCGTACGGCAGGCCCAGTGAGAAGGTCAGTGAGTCACCGCGCGACGCGTGCCAGGTGCGGCCCATGCGGCCGCGGCCAGCCGTCTGGTGCTCGGCCACGAGCAGGCAGCCCGCTGCGGGGTGCTCCCCTTCCCGCATGCGGGCCAGGAGGGTGGCGTTGGTGGAGGCATCCTGCGCGAGCACCTGCACCACAAGCCCCGGGCGCAGCGCCTGCAGGGCAGCCTGCAGGGGCTCGGCCTGCCAGTCCAGCGTCGGCGCGGGCGTCACGGCAGGGCGATGCTCGGTCGCTTCAGCGCCGCTTGGGCGAGAGCATCGTGCCCCGGCAGATCGGGCTGCCGCAGCGGCACGCATACTCCTTCTTCAGCTTCGGGGTGTAGCGCTCGTCGATCACGAGACCGTAGTCGTAGTAGAGCTCCTCGCCGGGCGAGATGTCGCGCAGCGCCCGGATGAAGACCCGCCCGTCCTGTTCGTCGGCTTCGCAGTTGGGCTCGCACGCGTGGTTGATCCAGCGCGAGGCATTGCCTCCGTACAGCGCATCGATCACGTGGCCGTCATCGATGTGGAAGTAGAAGGTATGGTTCGGATCCTTCGGGTCGTGCGGGTGGCGCCGCAGCGCCTCCTTCCACGTGATGCGCTCGCCGGTGTACTCGATGACCGGCTCGCCGGCGGCGATCGGGCGCAGGGCGAACACACCCTTGCCGTGCACGCCGCTGCGGCGCACCTGGATGCGGCGGCCGGCTGGGTTTGCGTCAGGGCCTTGCGGGGTCGGCTTCATTGGTTACAGTGAATTCATGGGCGCGCGCGTGCACGTGCGTACGCGCGAGGCGGATTGTAGGCAAGCGCCGGGGCTTGGGTCACGGCCAGCCGTGGAAGGACAGATGGGCAAGTCTCTGATCATTGCGGAAAAGCCGAGCGTCGCGCAGGACATCGTGCGCGCGCTCACCCCCTTGGCGGGCAAGTTCGAGAAGCACGCCGACCACTTCGAGAACGAGGCCTACGTGGTCTCGTCGGCGGTGGGTCACCTCGTGGAGATCAAGGCCCCGGAGGAATATGACGTCAAGCGCGGCAAGTGGAGCTTTGCCCACCTGCCGGTGATCCCGCCGCACTTCGACCTTGCTCCCATCGACAAGGCCAAGACCCGGCTCAATGCGGTGGTGAAGCTGTGCAAGCGCAAGGACGTCACCGAGCTCATCAACGCCTGCGACGCCGGGCGCGAGGGCGAGCTGATCTTTCGCCTGATCGAGCAGTACGCGGCCGGCGCCAAGGGAACGCTGGGCAAGCCGGTGCGACGCCTGTGGCTGCAGAGCATGACGCCGCAGGCGATCCGCGATGGCTTCGACAAGCTGCGCAGCGACGAGCAGCTGCGCGGCCTGGCCGACGCCGCGCGCAGCCGCTCCGAGGCCGACTGGCTCGTGGGCATCAACGGCACGCGCGCCATGACGGCCTTCAACTCGCGCGACGGGGGCTTCTTCCTCACCACCGTGGGTCGCGTGCAGACCCCGACGCTGTCCATCGTCGTCGAGCGCGAGGAGAAGATCCGTCGCCACGTGGCGCGCGCCTACTGGGAGGTCCGCGGGACTTTCGATGCGCACGCGGGCACCTACGAGGGCAAGTGGTTCGACCCCAAGTGGAAGAAGAACCCCGACGACCCCGAGGCGCGTGCCGACCGGCTGTGGAACGAGGCCGACGCGCAGGCCATCGCGCGGGCCTGCCTCGGCGAGCCGGCATCCGTCACCGAGGAGTCCAAGCCGAGCACGCAGGCCCCGCCCCTGCTGTACGACCTGACGACGCTGCAGCGCGAGGCCAACTCGCGCTTTGGCTTCTCGGCCAAGACGACGTTGTCGCTGGCCCAGGCCCTGTACGAGAAGCACAAGGTGCTCACCTACCCGCGTACGGACTCGCGGGCGCTGCCGGAGGACTACCTCGCCACCGTGCGCCAGACCTTCCAGATGCTGTCGCAGGCGCACCTGCCGGGGCCGCTGGCTGCGCTGTCCATGCACGCGACCAAGGCGCTGGCCGACGGCTACGTCAAGCCCACGCGGCGCGTCTTCGACAACACCAAGGTGTCGGACCACTTCGCGATCATCCCGACGCTGGAGGCGCCCAGGTCGCTCAACGAGGTGGAGGCCAAGCTCTACGACCTCGTGGTCAAGCGCTTCCTGGCTGTGTTCTACCCGAGCGCCGAGTACCTGGTGACCACGCGCATCAGCACCGTGCAGGCTGCTGGAGGCGCCACGCACCAGTTCCAGACCAACGGCAAGGTGCTCGTGCAGCCGGGCTGGCTGGCTGTCTACGGCAAGGAGGCGCAAGACGAGGACGCGCTGCTCGTGCCCGTGAACGCGGGCGAAGTCGTGCGCACCGAGGCCGTGGACGTCAAGGCCCTGCACACCCGCCCGCCGGCACGCTACACCGAGGCCACGCTGCTGTCGGCGATGGAGGGTGCGGGCAAGCTTGTGGAGGACGACGAGCTGCGCGAGGCCATGGCCGAGAAGGGCCTGGGCACGCCGGCCACGCGCGCGGCCATCATCGAGGGGCTGCTGGCGGAGAAGTACATGCTGCGCGAGGGGCGCGAGATCGTCCCCACGGCCAAGGCCTTCCAGCTCATGACCCTGCTCAGGGGCCTGGGCGTGGAGGACCTCACCAAGCCCGAACTCACCGGCAACTGGGAGCACCAGCTGTCCCAGATGGAGCATGGCCGGCTCGGGCGCGAGGCCTTCATGGCCGAGATCGCCCAGATGGCCGAGCGCATCGTGCGCAAGGCCAAGGAGTACGACCGCGACACCATCCCGGGCGACTACGCGACCCTGGCCGCGCCCTGCCCGAACTGCGGCGGCGTGGTCAAGGAGAACTACCGGCGCTTTGCCTGCACCGGCGCCAGCGGCGACGCGGAGGGCTGCGGCTTCTCGATCACGAAGATCCCGGCCGGGCGCGCCTTCGAGATCGCCGAGGCCGAGGCCTTCCTGCGCGGGCACCGCATCGGGCCGCTGGAGGGTTTTCGCTCCAAGGCTGGCTGGCCCTTCACGGCCGAGCTGCGTCTCGTGCGCGACGAGGACATCGGCAACTGGAAGCTCGAGTTCGACTTCGGCGAGGAGGCGCGCGCCGCCCAGGCCGAGGGCGAGCCGGTGGATTTCACCGGCCAGGAGACGCTGGGCCTGTGCCCGAAGTGCAAGGGCCACGTCTTCGAGCACGGCACGACCTACGTGTGCGAGCACGCCGTCGGGCCCACCGCCACCTGCGACTTCAAGAGCGGCAAGATCATCCTGCAGCAACCGATCGCGCGCGAGGAGATGACGCGTCTGCTGGCCGGCGGGCGCACGGCGCTGCTGCCCAACTTCGTCTCCAACAAGACGCGCCGCACCTTCAAGGCCTACCTCGCCTACGACCCCAAGGAGGGCAAGGTGGTCTTCGAGTTCGAGCCGCGTGCCGCCCGCGCGCCGGCCAAGAAGGCGGCGCGGCGCACGGCGACCTGAGCGTGCGGCCTGCGCCCACGCATCTCGAAAGCCGCCGGTGACGCCGGAGGTTGCCTACAAGCTGCTGGCGATCTTCGCCACCGTGGCGCTGGGCTGGCTCGCCGGCGTGCGCGGGTGGCTCGCTCCGCCACAGCCTCGGGGGAGCCGCGCGACGCCCGCCGTGCCGGGCGCGCCGCCTGGCGCGGCATCTGCGCCCGCCGCACCGCCCCCCATG
>CAILKA010000187.1 GCA_903834645.1 uncultured beta proteobacterium | reverse complement strand
AGCGCGAGCCGCTCGCGCAGCAGTTCCGCCAGGCTCGCCACCGCGGGCGAGGCGAGCCGGCCACGCGCCACGTAGAGCGAGACGTCCACGGTGCCGAGATCGGGCAGGCCCAGGCGCCTGTCGGCCACCTCCAGGCCCGGCAGCAGGCCCTCCGGCGTGCGCACCGTCACCCCCAGCCCTGCGTTGACGGCCGCCCACACGCCGTGCAGCCCGGGGCTGGTGAGCGAGACGGCCCATGCGATGCCGGCGGCGTCCAGTGCCGCCACGCCCTTGTTGCGGAACCGGCAAGGCCCGGTGAAGAGCGCCAGCGGCAGCGGCTCGCCCGACGTCCAGCGGAAGTCGCGGTGCGCCACCCACACGAGCGGCAGATGGCCGATGGTGAGCGCATCGGGGCGGTCACCCAGGCCGAGAGCCAGCGCCATGTCGATCTCGCCGGCCTCCACCGCGCCCACGAGGCGCGTGCCGCCATCGACCCGGATTTCGAGCGCGACCGAGGGGTGGGCCTTGCGGAATTGCGCCAGCACCGGCGGCAGCCACGCCTCGCCGAAATCCTGTGAGGCGCCAAAGCGCAGCTCACCCGACACACCCGTGGCGCGCACCGCCTGCTGCGCCTCGTCGTTGAGGGCCAGGATGCGCCGGGCGTAGCCCACCAGGATGAGGCCAGCCTCGGTGAGCTCGAGGCGGCGGCCATCGCGGCTGAACAGGGTCTCGCCCACCTGCTCCTCGAGCCTGCGCATCTGCAGCGACAACGCGGCCTGCGTGCGCCCGACACGGTCGCCGGCCTGGGCCAGCGTGCCGTGGTCGGTGAAAGCCACGAGGGAACGCAGCACGTCCATGTCGAGGTTTCGGCTTTTCATAATATTCGCTTGATGATGAGTCAAGAAATATTAGCTCGCTTTGATCCAAGCGCCAACATACGATAGCCACTCACAGGAGAGCCACATGGCCACCATCGACTCGCGCATCATCAGCCAGTACCTCAACGTCAACGCCTCCAACGTCTCGGACGCGCTGGACCGTTTGGGCATCGAGGGGCAGCCCTCCAACATCCTGCCCATCTACCCGGGCTGCCCGAAGATCGTCGGGCCGGCCGCCACGCTCAAGCTGGTGCCGGCTGGCCAGGGCAGCGAGTCGACAGTGTCGGGCACCCTGCGCGCAATCATGCGCGGCGGCGCGGGCGCCGTGCTCGTGGTGGACGCCTCGGAGAATCCGCTGACCAATTCCGTGGGAGGCGTGGCCGGCGCCACGGCCAAGCACCTGGGCCTGGCGGGCGCCGTGACGGATGGCGTCGTGCGCGACGTCGACGAGTACGTGCAGTACGGCCTGCCCGTGTATGCGCGCGGGATCGACCAGAAATCGGTGCGCAGCCGCTCCTCGTGCGCCGGCTACGGCATCGAAATCAAGCTCGGCGGCGTGCGCGTGCGCCCGGGCGACCTGATCCTGGCGGACATGAACGGCACCGTCGTGGTCCCGATGGAGCGGATCGAGGAGGCTCTTGCGATCGCCCAGAAGGTGAAGGCCACCGAGGAGCGTGTGATCGCGGCCATTCGTGCCGGAGGCGACCCCGTGGACGTCCACGAGAAGGTCAACTACGACAACATGCTCAAGGCTGGTCAGCCGCTGTGACCCAGACCGTGCAGCAGCGCCGGGCGGCGGTCTTCGTGGGCGGGCTGGCGCTCGAGGGGCTGGGCGCCACGCTCGCCAGCGGCGCCGACCTCGCCTGCATCGACCTGGAAGACGCCGTGCCCCCGGGGCGCAAGGGCGAGGCGCGCGCGGCGCTGCTTTCCGCGGCCCCCGACTGCGCCGTTCCACCGGGCGTGCAGCTCGTGGCGCGCATCAACGCCCTGACCGATCCCGATGGCCCGGAGGACCTGCACGTGCTCATGGCCGAGGCGCCTGCGGTGCGCGGCATCCTGCTCCCCAAGGTGGACGACCCCGAGGAGATCCGTGCGGCGGGCGACATCATCGACGCCACCCGCCCGGAGGTGGATCTCTACGCCATCATCGAGACGGCCAAGGGCCTGGAGCACTGCGTGCGCATCGCGCAGGCGCACCCTCGCCTGAAGGCGCTGTTCTTCGGCGGCTTCGACCTGTCCACCGCCCTGGGGTGCGACATGGCCTGGGAGCCGCTGCTCTACGCGCGCTCGCGCGTCGTGCATGCGGGCGCGCTCGCCGGCCTGCCGGTGCTCGACTCGCCCTATCCGGTGGTGGCAGACCTCAAGGGGCTGCAAGCCGACTGCGCCCGCGTCAAGGCCCTGGGCATGACCGGCAAGGCTGCCAAGCACGTGAGCCAGGTCGCGACGATCCGCGAGGCCTTCACGGCCACCCCGGCCGAAGTGGCGCGGGCCCGGGCGATACTGGCGATGTTCGAGGCCGACCCCACCCGGCCTCTGGTGTACGAAGGCAAGCTCGTCGAGCAGCCGACGGTCAAGCGGCTGCAGCGCATCGCCAGGACTTGATGTGAATCCACGCACACCACACAACAGGAGTCGGACATGAACCGCAGGACTTTCTCCGCGCTCGCCACCCTGGCGGGCCTTGCGTCCCTCAGGGATGCTCGGGCCCAGGCCGCCGGCTACCCCAACCGCCCGATCAGGATCGTGGTGCCCTTTGCCACGGCCGGCATCGCCGACACGTTCTCGCGCGCCATCAGCGCCAGGCTCTCGGAAGCGTGGGGCCAGACCGTGGTGGTCGAGAACCGCACGGGAGCCGGCGGCAACATCGGTGCAGACCTGGTGGCCAAGGCACCGCCCGATGGCTACACCCTGGTCATGGGCAATATCGGCACGCACGCCATCAACCCGTTCCTGTTGAAGTCCATGCCCTATGAGCCCCTCAAGGACTTCGCGCCGATCGCGCATGTACTGGACGCCGACGGGCTGCTGGTGGTGCACCCCTCGGTGCCCGCGAAGGACCTCAAGGAGCTCATCGCCTACGCCAAGAGCCAGCCCGGCAAGCTCGCCTACGCCTCCGGCGGCATGGGCACCACGAGCCACCTCGCCGGCGAGATCTTCAAGTCGATGGCGGGCGTGGACATCGTGCACGTGCCCTACAAGGGCAACGCCCCGGCCATCACCGATGTGATGGGCGGCCAGGCGCAGATGATCTTCGCCACGATGCCTACCGTGCTGCCGCAGGCCAAGGCCGGGCGGCTGCGCCCCATCGCCACGCTGGGCTCCGCGCGCAACCGCTCCACGCCCGAGATCCCGGCGGCCATCGAGTCGCTGCCGGGCTACGAGGTCTCGAACTGGATCGGCCTGTTTGCGCCGGCTGGCACGCCTGCGGAGATCGTGAACCGGATCAACGCCGAGGTGCAGAAGATCATGCGCTCGCCGGAGATCGAAAAGCGCCTGGAAAGCGAGGGCGCGAAATTCGTGCCGACCACGCCTCAGTCGTTCGCCGCCTTCCAGCGCGCCGAGAACGAGAAGTGGGGCAAGGCGATCCGGGCGGCGGGGATCAAGCCGGAGTAAAGGCAGCGGGGGCGGCATTGCGTGGCGCCCCCCCCTTCTGGGCCGGGGTAGCAGGGGCCCGGAGGTTGGACGCCAGCATCAAGCCTTGCGCCGGCTGGCGAGGGCGGGCCGGGCGCACACCCGGTAGAGTTCTCCGGGTCACTGGGTACACCGCGCCATGCCCCCACCGGAAACCACCTGCGCCGAGACGGCGTCATCCGCCCTGCGGCACGAGGCTGCCGTCGTCATCGGAGCCGGCCCGGCCGGCCTGGCCACCGCGGCCTGCCTGAACCGGCTCGGTGTGCGGGCGTGCGTGCTCGAGCGTGCCGAGAACGTGGGGGCATCGTGGCGTGCGCACTACCGGAGGCTGCACCTGCACACGGTCAAGGAGCTGTCGGCCCTGCCGGGGCTGGCGTTTCCTGTTCAGGCGCCGCGCTACGTGCCGCGACACCAGGTGGTCGATTACCTCGAGGGCTACGCGGCGCACTTCGCGATCGCGCCCATCCTGGGCGCGCAAGTGCAGCGTATCGAGCGGCTGCCTGGCGAGGCGGGCTGGGCCGTGGCGTGTGCGCACGGCCCACGCATCCAGGCGCCTCACGTGATCGTGGCCACCGGCGCCAACGCCTATCCGAGGCGCCCGGCGCTGCCCGGCGAGGAGGGCTATGCGGGCACCGTGCTGCACAGCCACACGTACCGCGACGCCACACCCTTTGCCGGCCAGCGCGTGCTCGTGGTGGGCATGGGCAACACGGGCGCGGAGATCGCGCTCGACCTGTGCGAGGCGGGGGTGGAGGTGGCGCTTTCGGTGCGCTCGGCCGTGAACATCGTGCACCGGGACGTGCTCGGGCGGCCCACGCAGCGCACTTCGATCCTGCTGGGCCGGCTGCCGCCGCGCCTGGGCCACACGCTCACGGGGTGGCTGCGCGACCTCACCGTGGGTGACCTTTCGCACTGGGGCCTGCGCACGCCACGCACCTCGCCGCTGGCGCAACTGCGCGAGGAAGGCCGCACGCCCGTCATCGACGTGGGCACGCTGGCGCGCATCCGCGCCGGCGACATCCGCGTGCACCCCGGCATCGAGCGGCTGCAGGCACACGGAGTGCGCTTCGTCGACGGCCAGGAAGCGTCCTTCGACACGATCGTGCTGGCCACCGGCTACGAGGCTGGCTTGCAGGCGCTGGTGCCGGGCGTCGATCTGGACCTCGACGCGCGGGGCCTGCCGCGCGAGGCGATCGGCCACGGAGCCCGAGCTGGCCTGCACTTCCCGGGCTTCGACCTGCGCCAGCCCGGGGGCTTGCTGCGCACGATCGCGCAGCAGGCGCAAGCCGTGGCTCAGGCGGTGGCTCAGGCGGTGGCTCAGGGCAAGGTGTAGCCGCAGGTCCGCCTCTCATAGCCGCCGCTGCGATGGGGCCGTACGAACCTTTCCGGTTGGCGCGAGTGCGCCGGCGAGGTTGACTGCATGGCGCGAAGGTGGGCGAGGGCACGAAGCTGCCGAGCTCGCGCTCCCGGCTCAGCCAGACCTGGGGCAGCCGGACGATCTGGTACGGACGACCCATCTCTTCAGCCATGCCCTTGAAGTACGCAATCGCCCCACCGCGGTACCTCATTTGAAACGGCCATGAAACGGATGGGTGAAGGAATGGAGGAGTCCTTCAACTCATCCGAAACGCCGTGGCACTTGCCAATCAGCCGACCGGAACACGATCCGGCAGGAGCACGTTCGCCAACCCGACGACCGGTAAGCCACACAGCTTGTCGAACGCGCGGGCCTCGGCGCCCGCCGAAGCATCCATTCGCGTGTGGATGGTCGGTTGCCCTCGACACGTGTCCGTGGGGCTGGACGCGTGGTCGATCAAGTTCAGGTTCCTGGTTCGAGACGCCTGGGAAGACTTCCCAACCAGGGAGACTCATCCGTCCCTCGATCAAGGTTGGGCGGATGGTCCGGACGCATTGGTGATCGGCTGGGAGCGGAGCACCCGGGAAAAATGGAACCCGCGAGCATCGTGGCGGGCAGAGCATTCCGGGGCAGCAGCCATATATCTCTTGCCCCCCGACTCCAGCACCCGCTTGCGGCTATCGCTCCTGGAGCAGCTTGCAGACGATTGCCTCGTGCTGCCAGTGTTCCTGCCGGAGTTGCTGGCCCGCGTGAGACTGGCAGTCAAGCGGCGCCGAGAAAATGCCGATTCGCCGACGCCGACGACTGCACAGACACCGCAGGCGCGAATCCTGGCGTTGGGGCACCTTTGGGTCGATCTCGGGCGAGCACAGGCCTTTTGGCACGACACGCCTGTGCCCGTGAGCCCGCGGGAGGCCGACCTGCTGGCGCTGCTGGTGGAGCACGACGGGTCGTGCGTGAGCCGTCGCCAGGTCCAATTGCGACTGATGAAGAACGGCACAAGGCAGTCGGTCGCGGGCCGGCAATCTTCACCGGACATCGATTCAGCGATCAGCGTGTTGCGAGGGAAACTGGCGAGAGCCGGATGCGAGGGCTGCCTGCAGGTTGTTGCGTGCCAGGGCTTTCGCCTGAGCAGAGCGGCCGTCGGAGCACCTCTTCAGGACTTCGCAGACACCATGAGCCGGTAGCCGCGACCGCGAACGGTCACCACGACAGAGGGCCTTCCCGGCTCATCGATGGCACGGCGCAGGCTGCTCACGGCAGCCTCGAGCACATTGCTGCCGACTTCGGCGTCCGCGCCGCAGACCGCTTGCAGCAGCTGATGCGGCGGGACGGTCTGGCCACCGTGACGAGCGAGCGCCTCCAGCAGTCTCCATTCGCGCGGGCGCAGCCTGAGTCGGGCATCTCCGCGCCGGACCTCCCGTTCCCGCAGGTCGATCTGCAACCCCGCCAGCTCGATGGGGCGCTCGAGCCCCGGGGCCTCGCGGTGCAGGCGTCGGACCCTCAGCAGCACCTCGGCTGCGCAGACCGGCAGGCTCAGGCAATCGTCCGCGCCGGCATCCAGGCCCGCCAGGCGGTCGGCAGCCCGGCGCCCGTCCACGAGCACCACCACCGGGACGTCGGCGCGATGCCGCCTGACACCCTGGACGCGACCCGCCAGATCCGCCTCTTGCGCAGGTGCGATGAGGACGATACCGACCAGGCTTTCGAATGACGGGGGGGCCATTCCCCGGCCCCCGTGTTCGAGCGTGTCCGCGTCTTGCATCACGATCACCTCGAGGCCCTGACTCAGCGCGCGGCGGGACAGCTGCCCGACGGCGTCATGGCCCGCGGGTCCGAGGACGATCAGCTTGGCTGGCTGCCCCCCGTTGGCGGGTTGCCACTGCGTTAGTCGAGGGTGGCCCATGCGGTTCGCAGTTCCTCCAGTCGGGTGGCTGCGTCGGCATTGTGCCGCGCTGCAAGCGCCAGAACCGTCAAAGCACGCTCCCGGGCCCGCTGCGCAGCGGCGTGCAAGTCCGGAGGCAGCGCCTGCGAGGCGCTGGGAGTGGCGCCGCCCGCCGCGAAGGCCGGCGAATTCATAAGGCGAAGGCGTGCGAACTCATGGACCCACCACTCCGCCAGGACAAGTTCCGCCTCAGGCAGGCTACGGCCGGCTCCCCCCTCGAGCAGCGCGAGGGCTGCGGCGTCGTCAAGGACCAAAGCCGCCTGCTCGCACCTCATCTCGGCACTGACCCAGGCACCCATGAGACAACGATCGCGAGCGTGCAGATATTCCCAGCCGGCCATGAACCGGCCCAGGCGCATTTCCGCCAGCGCAAGTGCCCGCACCTGGCGAGGCTGAGTCATGTCCGAGCCGGGCTGGACGGCCTCGGGAGGCAGAGCCTTAGACGATTCGCTGACGAATTCGCCGAACTCCCTGATGACGGGTGGCGGAGCGGCAGACGCTACCGCGCTTGACGAGGCCAGATGCCAAGGGAAACTGGCAGGTCTTCCTGGGTGGGCATCGCTGTCTGGCGGCGCTTCGGTTCCACCTCCCTGCGCCCACCAGTTCGTCAGCGCCACTACGGCACCCGCCAGCAGCAACCACAGCCCCTGCTTTCCGCTCATGCGCCCAAGCATGCCAGGCAGGCGACCTCGGCTGGGTGCCGAGTCGGGGCAGCGCTTCGGCATTCCTTTTCTCCGGTTTCGCGAGGACCCGACCAATTTGACTTCCAACTGGTTATCGGACAGGGGCAGTGGGGGTATACGAGCCTGGGGGCTCCCATCCGGCGGCGGGGACATCTTCACCGCGTTGGAATACCAGCCCAGCCATAACTTCGCCCGCTGTGCCGAATTGTATCAATAGCCCGTCCAAGGCGGTTTCCGCTCTCATCATGGCGCGCTCCCGAGTAAACATCGCCGCTACACCCAATCCACCTCCAAGAATTGCAGCCACCGCAAGAATCCAGGCGACCCTTAAATCAGACTGACACCTATCCGGGGGATCGGTGTACATCGAGGTATAGGCCATGCCTTGTCCAATTACGCCAATTAACGTCGTAATTGAACTCACTCCATAAGCCGCCAGACTAGCACCCATGCCCATCCCCGACTCCCAACTATTGATCAGGCCATTCATCCCTGCATGGTTAATTTTCGGAAGGTACACATGCGTCCATGTTAAACCACGATACGT
>CAILKA010000186.1 GCA_903834645.1 uncultured beta proteobacterium | reverse complement strand
GCCTGCGCAGGCCCGGCCACCAGAGCGGCACCCAGCGCGCAGGCCGCGCGCATCACGAGGCGATCGCCCGCCACAGGAAGAATCCCCCGGCCAGCGCCACGCCTGCCCCGGCCGCGCGAACGGCCTGCCGCCCCGCCGGCCAGCGATGTGCCGCCCCCAGCAGGATGCCGGCCGCATGCAGCAACCCGGTGGCCACCACGAAGCCGAAGCTGTACAGCAGCGCGCTCGTGCCCTCGGGCAGCTCGCGTCCGTGCGCGTGGCCGTGGAAGACCGCAAAGCACGCCACGATCACTGCTGCCACCCAGGGCGCAGGCCGCGTCTCGGCCAGCACCATCGCGCCCAGCACGATCGCCGACAGCGCGATACCCACCTCCACGCCCGGCAGCGGGAAGCCCAGCAACCCCATGAGTGCGCCCAGGGCCATCACCAGCGGGAAAGCCACGGGCAGCAGCCAGATCGCCGGCGCCCCGAGGACCGCCCCCCACAGCCCCACTGCCACCATCGCCAGCACGTGGTCCAGGCCCGAGACAGGATGCAGGCACCCTGCCAGGAAGCCCGCGGCCTGGCCGGCCTCCTCGTGCGCCCAGGCGATCGCCGGAACCACCAGCAGCACCCCCGCGCCAGACAGCGCCCCGCGCGCCGGCTTCACACCACCCCCCGCAGGAGCATGGCCACCCGCTGGATCGTCCAATAGGCCCCGAGCGTGCCCACGGCGTACCCGGGCAGGCGCTGCAGCACGAGCGGCCAGTCCAGGTGCAGGAGGCGCCACGCACGCTCGAGCAGGATCACGGCGCACCCGAACGCGAGCGGGCCGATCTCCACACCCACGTTGAACAGCAGCAGCGCCAGCGGGATCTCGCCTCGCGGCAGGCCGAGCTGGGCCAGCCCGCTGGCAAATCCGAAGCCGTGCAGCAACCCGAATGCGAAGGCCACCACCCAGGGGTGGCGAATCGTCAGGCTCGTCTCGTGGCGCCAGACCCGCACCACCTCCAGCCCCAGGAAGAGGATCGACAGCGCGATGGCCGCATTCAGCGGCCCGGGCGGCACCTGGGCCACGCCGAAGGTGGCCACCGCGAGCGTGAGGCTGTGCGCAACGGTGAAGGCTGTGATGGTCTGCACCAGGGCCCAGCGTGCGCGCACGATGAGCAGCAGGCCCAGCACGAAGAGCAGGTGATCGACCCCGAGCAGGATGTGCTCGACGCCCAGGTAGAGGTACGCGCCGATGCCACGCTGCGCCTGGGCGCCCGCGCGCAGCGTGAGCGCAGGCTGCACCGGCTTGACGACATGCGTCTCGACGAAGCCGTCGGCGTGCTGGACGCGCACGAGCACGTCGGTGGAAAAGGCCGAGAGCCCCACGAACGCGATGGCCTGGCCCGCCAGGCCCCCGGCGCACTCGACCTGCGCCGTGTAGACCCAGGCCGTGCCGGCACGGGCCGAGCGCGCCTGGCCCGCCTGCCGGCAGCGCTCGGGGAACACCGGCACGATGGGCATGCGCACGTCGGCGGCTTCCCCGAGGGAGGGCAGCTTCCACAGCACCTCGTAGGTGCCGGGCACGGACTCCTTGAGCTCGAGAAAGCCGGGCTGCAGTTCGTGCGCGTGCGAGTGCCCAGCCACCAGCAGGGCCAGCAGCGCGAGCAGCCGCTGCAGTGCGCGCCTCATGGCCTGAAGCCCTCCGGCATCTGAACCGTGATCGCGTACTTTGCGCGCAGCCTTTCGTAGAAGGCCCGGGCGAGCTCCTCGCGCCGGGCGTTGGACCACTCCCGCTCGACGAGCGGACGCACCTCGGCCAGCGCGGGCGTGCCACCCGGCTGCAGCCTCTCCACCCGCACGAGGTGCAGGCCGTAGCCGGAGGCCAGCGGGCCCACCCAGCGGCCGGTGGGCTGCTTCACGAGCGCGGCCGCGAACTCGGCCCCGAACTGGCTCGCCACCTCGGGCTGGGGCAGGTTCTCGTATCGTGGCTCGAGCAGCAGCAGGCGGTCGCCCAGCGCCGTCGGGTCACGGGGCGCTGCGGCACGGTTGAGCGTCTCGAGGAGCTGCACGGCATCGGCATCCAGCGTGCCCTTGCGCCGGGCAGGATCCAGGTACACCTGCGTGAAGGTCGCGCGCGGGGGCGAGCGGAAGTCTTCCGGATGCGCCTTCAGGTAGGCCTCGAGCTGCTCATCCGTCGGCGGGGCCAGTGCGGCCGCCCCCTCGGACACGAACTCCAGCTTCTGCTGCAGCCGCCTGCGGACGATGGTGTCGTCACGGTCCAGGCCCAGGGCGAGCGCCTCGCGCACCATCACCTCCTCACGGACGTGGGCCTCCACCAGGCCGTCGAGCTCGACCCGCGTGGGCGGGCGCTGCCAGGTGCGCACGAAGTTGCGGGTGAGGTTGCGCACGCGCTCCTCGCTCACGACGATGCGGGAATCGGCGGCGGCTGTCGGGGCGGGCCGCAGCCACCCATCCACCAGGAAGAGCGCGGCGCCGAGCAGGAGGAAGTGCACGAGCGGCTCGCGCACAAGCGATCTCAGCACGGCGCCAGCCATCGTGCCGCGGGGCCCGGGCCCTCAGCCCCGCGCGGCCAGCCAGGCGCGTGCGCGTGCAACGACCTGGGGCTCGCCGTACAGCCGCAGGACGCCGGCCTCCAGCGCGGCCGCAAAGCCCAGGCTGCCCACGGCGATCGCCTCGACCACGGGAAGCTCGGTCACGACGACCACATCGCCCGGTTCGGGGCCCTCGACGTGCAGCAGGGGCGTCACCTTGCCGTCCTGGGGGGCGAAGCGGTTCCACATCACCGGCCCGAGCAGCACGACAGCCAGGCTGGGCGCGCTGGACGCCGCTCCCGGTGCGGAGAGTTGCACGGCCAGCTGCCGCAGCAGGCTGTTGGCACGAACCCTGCGCATCACGGCCCGTGCATCGGCCGACAGCTCGCCTTGCTGAGCAACGGGGTCGCGCGGCAGCTTGCCGGCCAGCTGGGCCTGCCACACGGCAGTGCCCACCTGCGGGGACTGCGGGTAGGCCAGGGCCAGGACCCCGCGCAGCGAGGCCACGGAGGACGGGTCTTCCAGGCCGCAGGCCAGTGAGTCGGATCCCGCCAGCGCCATCGCCAGCCCCAGCGCAAGCGCAGCGGCGAGCCCGCGCAGCGGCCGAGGCCTCACGACGGGGAGTACCAGATCGGCGAGGTCCAGGCGCGCTCCTGGTGCTTCATCGGGACCTCCTTGGACATCTTGATGCCGAAGCGCACCTGGTCGTAGGCCGTCCAGCGAGGCGTGGGGATCTCGATGACGCGTGCGTAGTAGAGGGCACGCTGCGAGGGCTTGAAGTCGGGGTCCCGCCACACCGTGGCGAGCTCGGGCGCGCCGATGGTGTTGGTCCAGCTGGCGGTGGCCACGTCGACGGTGTCACCCACCGGGGGCAGCTTGCCCTTGGCACCCGGCTTGCGGTTGCCCGACCAGGCCACGTCGTAGACCTTCTCCTGCGCCTGGCCCGAGGCGTCGACCCAGGCCTTGATGATCTGGATGCGATCCAGGTTGGCGCCCACCGGATCCTTCAGCGCTGCCACGAGGAAGGTGGGGGCCTTGCCGGCGGCCGGCGCCTTCGACAGGTCACCACCCATCGGGACGCCCTTGGCGTACCCCGCCTCAGCCACGTAGCGCGACTTCGCGTCGGCAGCCGTGTAGTCCCAACCGCCGAAGAAGCGCACCGTCATGCGCGTGCCGGAGGTGCCGTAGACCTCCTTGCGCATCATCGCGTCCCAGATCGCCTCGCGCGTGTTCTCGGTGGCCCACACCGCCGCGTAGCCCGCCGACATGTAGTGCCAGGTGTAGCGGCTGCGCGCGGGCGCCACCGTCGGATCCCAGGAACTCTGCTTGGACTTGTGCTCCCAGCGGTGCGGGCTGGGCTCCTGGATCGGGAGCTTGCCGAAGAAGTTGTCCTCCTCCACGAAGGACAGCGAGTTGTGCACGTCGGTGGAGCCCACGACGCCGAACTTGAAGGGGTTGGCGCCGAGCTTGTCGTGCTGCTCCAGGCCACGCTTGAGGCCCTCGCGCGTGTAGGTCGTGGCCATCATGGCCTTCGTCAGCGGCCCCCCCTCGAGCGTGAGGTTGCCGTACTCCCAGCCCTCGGTGCCGAAGTTGGCGAATTCGTCGTTGGGGGCGATGAGCGGGTTCGTCTCGCTCGCACCCTTGGTCTGGATGATCTCCTGCAGCGGCTCCCAGCGCTGGCGCTTCTGCGCGTATTCGCGCGTGAGCGGCCCGCCCGTGAAGGTGGTGAGCTCGTACATGCGGCCGTTGGACAGGTTGCCGTTGTGCGGGATGGCCAGCAGCTTGCCGCCGGTCTTCTGCTCGTAGCTGGCCATCCACTCCCAGAGCTTCTCGGGGTTGTCGCTGTTCCACGAGGAGAAGGGGAAGATCTGGTCGGCCTTGTCCTTGCCGTCACGGAACAAGACGTTGCGGTGCAGGTTGTTGCCGTTCGGAACGGATGTCCACTCGTAGCCGATCATCGCGGTGAAGCGCCCCGGCTCGTTGTACTTCTCGGCCGTGGCGGTGTACTGCTTCCACACCGAGCTCATGACCGGGCCGACCACCTTCGGGTCCTTGGCGAGGGCGGGCATCTTGTTGCCGGCCTGCGCCGCCACGATCTCGTTGGCCGCCTGGGCGCTCTCGGCGCCGCCCGCGCGCATCATGCGGCTCCAGCGCGCCACCGTCTCGTCCACCAGGAAGGCGGGGTTGCCCTCGTAGACCTGGGCCATGAGCCCGAGCCCCTCGGCGTGGTCGGAGATGACCAGGAAATCGAGCGGCCGGCCCATCTTCGCCGCGATGCCGGCGGAGGTGACCACCTCCTCGCCCCGGGCCAGGCGGTAGGCCTGCTCCGGGGTGAGGCGGTTGCCGCCGGCAAACGAATCGCCCGAGTTGGAGGTGTGGTGGTGCGTGTCGCCGAACAGGACACGCGTGGCGTACTTGCGCCCGGCGTAGGGTGAGTACCCCTTGGATGCGGGAGCACCGACGCCCCCCTTGGAACGGTTCGACTCGCCGTAGGGGTCCTCGACCAGACCCTTGGCGGGCAAGGCAGCCGCGCCGGCCGCCTCGGACTTGGGCGCCTCTGCCCAGGCCCCCAATGTCCATGCGGTGGCCGCGGCGATGCCGCTGATCGCCAAGGTACCTCGCACCCAATTGCCCATGCCCGTGTTCTCCTGCGCGGCTTCAAGCGGTACCGGGCCGAGGGCCTTCCTCCAGGGAGGCGACCGCCTGGACGCTTCCCAAGCTCCGGCTCGAGCCCGAGGGCGCACCAGGGCCCATCGAAACTCTCGGACCCTATCACGCCAGACACGCGCGAAGCCCTAGGGACTTCAACCATCGACCCAGACCCGGGAGGGCTCGGGCCAGCCACCCTACCCTCAGCTGAAGTGCAGCCCCGAAATGCGCACCCAGGGCAGCGCCTGCGAGCCGCTGTCGATGCGCTCGGCGCTCACGGCCGCCACGTCCAGCAGCATGCGCGCCACGTTGCCACTGATCATCGTCTCGGCCAGCGCCCCGCCCACGCGTCCGCCGTCGAGGCGGAAGCTGTTCTTGATGACGCCGGAGAAGTCGCCATTGGGCGCAGGGCTGCCCATCGACAGGCGATCCACCAGCGCGCCGCGCGGCACGGCTGCGATCAGCTCGTCCAGCGGCGTCGTGCCGGGCAGCAGCTCCCAGCCTTCGCCCAGCGGGGTGTGTGGCACACCGGTCTTGCGGCTACCGTACAGGCTCGGGGTGAGCTGCGTCAGGCGGCCGGCATCCAGCAGGCGCACGGGCGGTGCCACGAAGGCATCCCCCGTCACCGGCGAGCAGCCCGGCGCGTCATAGCGGCTTTGCAACGTGAGCAGCGGCGAGGCAATCAGCTCGCCCACCTTGTGGCGGTAGAGCGAACTGCCGTCGATCAGCGGCCCGTCGCCGAGCTGGTCGGCCAGCCACTCCAGCAGATCCGTCACGGCGCCCGGGGCGAGCACCACGTCGCCCACGAAACGCTCGCCCAGCGGCTGGGTCTGCACCTGGCGCGTGAGGTCTTGCATCATCCGCGCCAGCCCGAAGGCCTGCGGCAGATCCGACAGCGCATGTGCGGTGCCGCCCGCATAGTTGAATGAGCTGGCCTGCGCGCCCTCGCGCGCCAGCCCGAAGACGGACATTTCCAGCCAGCCCAGGTCCGACTCGATGCGGCTGCCGCCAGTGGTCAGCACGAGCGCGCGCTCGCGGCGGTGCGCGGCGGTCGCCTCCTCGATCATCATCGAGGGTGTGTGGGTGGCTCGCCAGTCCAGCAGCGTGCGCAGGGCCTGCGACAACGCCTGCGGATCGGCCTCCAGGGGGCCGCGCTCGAGCCGCAGCTGCTGCCCGGCCGACACCGCGTGCGCGTCGTCCTGCGGTGCAGCCTGCGCCGCCCCCCAGAGCTCGTCTACGAGCTGCGCCAGGCCCTCTTCGCTCAGGTCGGTGCCCTGGGCTGAAGCACGCCGACCGTCGACGATGGCGCTGGCCGCCACCTTGCGCGCGAGGTTGCTGCGCAGCAGGCTGGGCTCGTTGTGCGCGAGGTTGAGCTCGCAGCGCCGCTCTTCGCTGGCCTGCACCTGCGCGTGCGCGAAGCCGCGCGCGCGCAGCCGCTCGAGCAGGCCCTGCGCGAGATCGTTCAGGTCGCTGGACTTCACCGGTTCGACCACGGTTGTGCCTCCCATCACTCGCCTCCCAGGTGCGCACGCGTGCGCAGGGCCGGGCCGCCCACCGAGACCACCATCGGCTGCTTCTTGCCGCAGTAGCCGTTGCAGCTCCACTTCATCTCGCTGCCCACGCCGTCCACCGCGCCCAGCACCTTCAGCGCCGAGCCGGAGATCGTCGTGTCGCGGATCGCGCGCCCGAGCTTGCCGCCGCGGATCTCGTAGCCCAGGTTGATGCCGAACATGAACTCGGTGGTGGAGTCCGCCTGGCCGTTGCTGGTATCGAGCAGCAGGTAGCCGTCCTCCACGCCCTCGATCAGCTGCTCCAGCGTCTGCACGCCGGGCAGGATGGCGGTGTTGCGCATGCGGATAAGCGGCTCGTCGTCAGGGCCATAGGCGCGCGCGCTGCCCGTGGGCGCCAGGCCGAGCCGTGCCGCCGTCTCGCGGCTGTGCATGAAGCCCGTGAGCACGCCGCGGTCGATCATCGTCACATCCACCGCCGGCGTGCCTTCGTCGTCGACGTAGACCGGGCACATGACCTCCTCGTCGCCGTAGTGGTGCGCCAGGTCCACCATCGAGATGAGGTCGCTGGCCACACGCTTGCCGCGCAGGTCGGCCGTGACAGCGCCGGCGAGCACCGAGTCGGCCTCGCAGGGGTGGCCCATGGCCTCGTGCGCCAGCATGCCGGCCAGATCGGCCGACAGCACCACCGTCTGCTCACCGCCGCGTGCAGCCACCGCGTGGCGCTTGGCCTGCAGGTGGCCATGCAGCACGTCGAGCCGGGCAGCGAGTGCCTCCACCGACCAGTCGATGTCGGCCAGGCTCCCGATGCCCGACTCCACCTCCATCAGCTCGATGGGCTCGCCGTTGACGTCCTCGCCCACCATCACCACGTAGACGGCCGCCCGCTGGATGCGTGCCAGCGCGCGCGCCCCGCCCTCGGTGTGCAGCTGCTTGACGTGGTCCTCGTCGGTCACCATCACGCGCGTGCTCTTGAGAGACGGGTAGCGCGCCATGCACCAGGCGTGCAGCTCGGCCATGCGGGCCGTGACCTGCGCGGCAGCCAGCGGGGCGCCGCCTGCGCGGCGCTGCTCGCCCACGTGGTGCGCGCCCGGCAGGACGAGCGCCGCGCGGGAGCCGAAGCCGGCCATCGCACGCGCGTTGGAGAGCGCCTCGCGCTGTACGCGAGCGGAGACCTCGGCGCCGTCGGCCGGTGCGGAGGCAAAGCCCCAGTAGCCATCGACATAGGCGCGTGCACTGACGCCGGCGTTGACGCTGCGCGCGTTGCCGGTCAGGTTGCCGTCGACCATCGTCAGGCGCGACTTGCGCAGTTCGTGGTGGCGGATCTCGAGGTGGGTGGCGGGCAGGCTCATCGCGACGGGTGCGGCAAGTGGCGGGTGCGCGATTGTCGCCGCGCAGCCGCCCCTACCGCGCCGTCCAGCCGCCGTCGATCACGAACTCGGCCCCCGTGACGAAGGAGGACTCGTCGCTCAGCAGGTAGACCACGCACCACGCGATGTCGTCGGGCTCGCCCATGCGCCCGATCGGGTGCGCGGCGGCGGCGGCCGCCTTCGCCGCCTGCAGGTCGCTCGTCGTGGCGCGCAGGTGGTTCTCGACCATCGGCGTCCAGATGTAGGCCGGGTGCACGGAGTTGAAGCGGATGCGATCGCCCGCGTACTGCATCGCGTCGTTCTTCGTCATCAGCCGCACCGCACCCTTGGAGGCGTGGTACGGCGGCACCGAGCCCAGCCCCACCAGCCCCGCGATGGATGACAGGTTCACGACACTGCCGCCCCCCGCGCGCCGCATGTGCGCCACCGCGTGTTTCGTGCCGAAGAAGACACCCTTGACGTTCACGGCCTGCACACGGTCCCAATCGGCTTCGGTGGTCTCGTGCGTGGGCGTGTTCGTGCCCGCGATGCCGGCGTTGTTCACCAGCCCATGCAGCGCACCGAATTGCGCGGCCACCGCATCGAGCGTGGCCTGCACCTCGGCCTCGCGCGAGACATCGCAATGCCAGTACCCGGCACGCCGGCCCTGGGCCCGCAACGACGCGGCCAGCGCCTCGCCCGGCGCATCGAGCACATCGAGCACCGCCACCGCCGCGCCCTCGTCGCTCGCGCGCTGCACGCAGGCGTGACCGATGCCGAGCGCACCGCCGGTCACGGCGATCACCTTGCCCTGGAGCCTGTTCATCTTCGATCCCGCCTGCGAAAGTGGATGGAAGGAACATGTTCGGCCAGGTTGCCTCGCCGGGCCTTGACCTGCTGCAAGGTGGGATCAGTTCACGGGCGCGAATCCCGAAGGCCGCGCACGCACCCGAGACCGCCAGACCCGACTGGGCAGCAAACGCCGCCTCCTCCGTGCAAGTCCCCGTTTTCCCTGAGCAGGCAGGCCCACACAATCGCGAAAACCGGACCAGGGAGGGAACCATGATTGCAGAGGAACAGCCGGCCACCGAACGCCTGATGACCGTGCGCTTCACCGCCAGCGGCAGCGAATACTTCCGCATCTGGATCGTCAACCTGCTGCTGACGGTCGTGACCCTGGGCTTCTACCTGCCCTTTGCGAAGGCCAGGCGCCTGCGCTACTTCTACGCCAACACCCTCGTGGACGGGCAGCCCCTGGCCTTCCACGGCGATGCGTGGAAGATGTTTCGCGGCTATGTGCTGATGCTGATCATCTTCGGCGCATACGCCCTGTCCTCCTACGTGTCGAACTGGGTGTCACTCGGGGCCTTCGTCGTGCTGGCCGTGCTGTGGCCGGCGCTGTGGCGCTCCTCGCTGATGTTCCGGTTGGGCAACACGAGCTGGCGCGGCCTGCGCATGAGCTTCGAGGGCACGCTGGGCGATGCCTACCGGGCGATGCTGCCCCTATTCGTGCCGGGCCTGCTCATACTGGCGGCCACGGCCTGGTACATGACCGGCGTCGATCCGAAGGACGAGCCGGCCGTGAAGGCCGCCAACGAGAGCATGCTGCCCTACATGGGAGCGGCGACGCTGCTGCTGGCGGCCCTGACACCCTGGGCGATGTGGCGCATCAAGCGCTACCAGCACGGGGGCTACCGCTACGCGCAGGAAGCAGCCCGGTTCTCGGGCCGCGCGGGCAGCTTCTACCTCCTGGGGCTGAAGCTGCTGCTGGTGGGCGTCCTGGCGCTGGCCGTGCTCGGGGTCGGTGCCGGCATGGCCTTTGCCATGATGAAGCCGGGCCAGACGGGCCTCACGGTCCATGCGGTGGCCCTGTCCGTGCCGTTGGCGCTCCTGGCCTGGATCGCCTTCAGCTGGCTCACCGCACTGGCGGCGGCAGGCCTGCAGAACCTGGCCTGGAACCACACGCAGTCACCCCAGCTGCGGTTCTCGAGCGGGCTGCGCGTGCGCACCCTCACCTGGCTGAAGATCAAGAACATGCTGCTCGTGATCGTCACGCTCGGCCTGTACCGGCCCTTTGCCGTGGTGAGCGTGGCACGCCTGCACCTTGAGGCCGTCGAAGCGCGCACGAGCAGCGATGTGGACGCCTGGCTGGCGCATGCGGGCACCTCCGCCGGCACCGGCAGCGGGGAGATGTCCGGCGACTTCTTCGGCATCGATGTCGGGCTCTGAGCCGGACGCTCCAGCCCAGGCCGCGGGCGCGGCCCCGCTGCACGCGCAGTGGTACGACGGCCAGCATGCCCGCAGCCAGGAGGTGGAGCTGTCGATCGCGGGTGACGAGTTGTGCCTGGCGCTGCCGGCCGGCGGCATGCGGCGCTACGCGCGCCGCAGCGTGACCTGGCCCGAGCGCACCCGCCACGGCGTGCGCCAGTTGCTGCTCCCCGATGGGGGCGTGGTCGCGCTGAACGACTCGGCAGCCTGGGAAGCCTGGGCGCGCAGGCACGGGCTGGCCGAGCCGTTGGCCGTGCGCTGGGCAGCGAGCTGGCGGGCGACGCTTTGGGCCACCGTGGGCCTGGTGCTGGTGCTGGCGGGGGCAGGCGTGTGGGGCGTTCCCTGGGTGGCCGAGCGCAGCGCGTCGCTGGTGCCCCAGGCCGCCCGTGCGCACATCGATCGGCTCGTCCTGACGCAGTTGCGCGGCCAGGGCTGGCTGCAACCCAGCCAGATGCCGCCAGGAACGATCGAGCGCCTGCGCGGTGCGCTGGACGAGATGCTCGCAGCCGCGTATCCGGCAGACAAGCGGCCGAAGGTGCAGCTCGACCTCCATCGCCTGCCCAGCTGGGCCGGCCCGAACGCCTTCGCGCTGCCCGGAGGCCAGATCGTGCTCTCCGACGCCCTGCTCGCGATGCTGCCGGGCGAGGGAGACCGCATTCACCCCGGCGTGCTGGGCGTGCTCGCGCACGAGGTGGGCCATGTGCACGGCGAGCACGGGTTGCGCAACCTCCTGGCCTCATCGGGCACCGCGGCGCTGCTGGGCTGGTGGATCGGCGACTACTCCAGCCTGCTGGCCGCCGCGCCGGCGGTGCTCATCCGCAGCGGCTACTCGCGCGCCTTCGAGCGCGAGGCTGACGACGAGGCCCTGCGGATCATGCGTGCCGCCAACGTGGACCCGCGCGGCATGGTGGCGTTCTTCTCGGCGCTCAAGCGCCGCTACCCCGATCGCGGCCAGGACCTGCCGAGCTTCGGCCTGGCCACCCACCCGCCCGACGACGAGCGCGCACGCCTGTTCGAGACCGGCACGCGCTGACCCCTCGCCGCGGCTGCGCGCGCATGATGCGCGCTGAACTGAGCCCGGCCGAGCGTGGAAAGGGCGGCCGTCCATGACGGTTTGCACGTGCGCCCACTGGCAATCGCTGCAGGCATGATGCAGCATTGGGATACCGATGCAGGCATTTCACCGCGTCTTCAAGAATACCGGAATCCTCTATGTGCGCATGGGGCTCACGGTATTCCTGTCGCTTTACACGACACGGGTCATTCTGCAGGCGCTGGGGGTGGCGGATTTCGGCATCTACAGCGTCGTCGCCAGCGCGATCGCCATGCTTGGTTTTCTCAATACCAGCATGGCGGCCGCCACACAGAGATACATGTCCTACACGGCCGGCCAGGGCCATGAAGGGGAATTGCGCAGCGTCTTTGCCGTCAGCGTGGTGATTCACTGTGCGGTCGCGGTGGCGGTATGTCTGATTCTGACTCTGTCGGGGGTGCTGCTGTTCGACGGAGTCTTGAACATCCCCGTGGAGCGCCGTCAGGCAGCGTATTTCGTATTCGGCGCTGTTGTCGTCAGCACAGCCTTCTCGATACTGGCCGTGCCCTATGACGCCGTCATCAACGCCCGCGAGCACATGCTGGTGTTTGCCGTGCTGAGCGTACTCGAGGCCGCCCTGAAGTTGCTGGCAGCCTTGTATATAGCTGCAGCCGATTCCGATCGATTGATACTCTACGGGATACTCATGAGTGCGATTGCCGCACTCGACTTCTGCCTGAAGTCCGCGTATTGCCACTGGCAATATTCGGAGTGCAGCCTGCGCCTGCGTCGGTATTGGAGCCGAGCGCTGGCATCGCGGATGACTTCGTTTGCCGGCTGGTCGTTCCTGGGGTCTTCGACAACCCTGGTCTCGAGCTACGGCCAGAGTGTCGTCCTGAACAGTTTCTTCGGGCCCGCCGTGAACAGCGCGCAAGCCATTGCCAACCAGGTCAACGGGCAGCTGAGCGCTTTTGCCGGCACGATCCTGAAAGCCCTCAACCCCTTGATCACCAAGAGCGAGGGAGCCGGCGACCGCGAACTGATGCTCAAGGCCTCCCTGCTGGGCAGCAAGCTGGGTTTCTTCATGCTGATGGTCTTCTTCGTGCCCATGCTGGTGGAGATGCCCTACGTGCTCCAGCTCTGGCTGGGGCAGGTTCCGGAGTTTGCGGTGGTGTTTTGCAGGCTGCTGCTGCTGCGCAGCTTGATCGAACAGATGTTCTTCTCGCTCACGGCGTCGATTGCCGCGGTGGGGAATATCAAGCGTTATGAGGTGACAAGCTCGATACTCACACTGGTGCCCCTTCCGCTGACCTATGTACTGTTCGAATTGGGTTTCGAGCCCTACTGGATGTACACGGTCTATATCGTCTACGCGTGCATGGCCTCCGCGGTGATTCTCCATTTTGCAAACCGGCTGTGCGGATGCCCTGTCAGGACCTTCCTGACCACCGTGGTGGCACGCTGCGTGGGCGCGTTCGGGGTGAATCTCCTGATCGTGCAGACGATAGCCTGGGCTCTTCCTTCAGGCGCCGGGCGTTTGGCTGCCGTCATGCTGGCTTCGGTGCCGGGCTTTGCCCTGACGGTCTGGTTCATCGGGTTGAGTTCCGCGGAGAGGTCCACCCTGCGATCGGTGGTTGAGGCGGTTGCACGGCGTCTCGCCGGGTTTTTCAGGCGGGCTTGAGGCCTGGCCCATTCGGGGACCACATGTTTTCAGTGATCATTCCTCTCTACAACAAGGCCCATACCATCGAGAGGACCCTCCAATCCGTTCTGGCGCAAACCTTCCGGGAATTCGAGGTGGTCATCGTCAACGATGGCTCCACGGACGACGGGGCAGACAGGGCGCGCCGTATCCCGGATTCGAGGATCCGTGTCATCGACCAGCGAAACCAAGGGGTCAGCGCTGCCCGCAACCAGGGCATCGCCCACTCCAGCCAGCCCTTCATCGCCTTGATCGATGGTGACGACGAATGGTTGCCCGGCTTCCTCGAGAAGATGCGTGAAGCCATTCTTCAGTTCCCCCGAGCCGGCCTGTATGGATGCTCCAGCCTCCACCGCAACCTGATCAGCGGCGAGAGCGACGATGCCACGCTCGGAAGATACCGAGACAAGGTGCAGGTCGTGGACTACTTCGAGAATCCGCACACCATGCCCCACACCAGTGCGATGGTGATGTCCCGGGAGGTGTATGCGCGGGCCTTTCCCGACGGGCTCGGGTTCCCCGTGGGGATGAAATGCTGCGAGGACTGGTGCTGCTTCTACAGGGTGGCCTTTCATGCACCCCTGGTGTACGTGGGGACGCCACTGGCCATCCGCAACAACAACGTACCCGGTCAAGTCACCCACGCCTCCGGGGCCGACGAGAGCGTGTTCATCCCTCACATCGTGCGGTTCTACAACCTCACCCACGAGGCCGGCCGGGCAACGGGTTCGATCACCTATCACCGGTTCCTGAGATATGACCTGAGGCACCGGATGCTGGGCTTCCTGAAGACCCGGGACTGGAAGCTGATGCAAGCCTTCGTCGAGGGCCTGGAAGACGATCTTCGTCGGCAGTTCCTGCCCGGAGAACTGGGGCTTTATGGCACCCGGATGCTCAGGCTCCTCTCCATGATGTTCATCTACGCCACGAAGGTGATCTGGCGCACGCATCGCTATCCGGTGACGGGCTTGAAGTACTAGGCCGGCAGCGAGAGCCCGCTCGACCCCGGCAGGGCGGGCCGGCTCAACCCATCGCGGCGCCGCTGCTGCCCGGGCGCATCGGGCCCCAGCCCCTCACCAGGGCAGTCCCTGGCCGTCGTAGGCGACAAAGCTCCCGCTGTCCTCGGCCCCCAGCGCCTGCAGCGCGTGCCACATCTGAGCAGCCGCCACTTCGGCCTCACGCCCGAGCTCCTCGCCGCGGAACGGGCGCGACAGCGCCGACTTCACCGTGCCAGGGTGCAAGGCCACCACCGCTGCCCCCGGGTGCGTGCGGCGCAGCTCGATGGAGGCGGTCTTGACCAGCATGTTGAGTGCGGCCTTGGAGGCCCGGTAGCTGTACCAGCCCCCGAGCCGGTTGTCGCCGATGCTGCCCACCTTGGCCGACAGGAAGGCCATCAGGCTGCGCTGGCGGTCAAGCAGTGGCGCGAAGTGCCGCAGCACGAGCGCGGGCCCGAAGGTGTTGAGGCGAAACACCTCCTCCATCGAGGCCAGCTGCAGGTCAGCCAGGCGCTTTTCGGGCTGCGCGGCGGCCGTGTGCAGCACGCCGGTGGCGACGATCACCACCTGGAACGGTGCATGCGCGCGCAGTGTCTCGGCCGCGGCCGCCACGCTCTCCTCGCGGGTGTAGTCGAGCGGCGGGTCGCTTTGCCGGCTCAGGGCCTGCACGCTCGTGCAGCGCAGGTCGCCACGCAGCACCTCGACGAAGGCCGAGCCGATGGCCCCGCCCGAGCCGATGACAAGTGCCCTCACCCGCCCACCTGGAGCACGAGGTTGCCCACCAGCCGCCCGCCCTCCACCGCCTCGTGTGCGGCCGCGATTGCCTCCAGCGGCATGCGCGCGGCGATGTTGTGCTGCAGCTCACCCCGGGCCAGCAGGCGCTGCAGCGCATCGGTGGCCCGCGCGCGGTCCGCCGGCTCGAGGTGGTAAACGATGAAGAACTTGAGCTGGATGTTCTTCGACAGCATCGTGAAGAAGGTGAGGTCCAGCGGCCTGGGGCTGCTGCCGTAGGCCACGATCTCGCCGCCGCGGCTCAGCAGCTCCAGATCCATGGGCCCGTTGGCGGCGAGATCGAGCTCGATCACGCGGTCCACGCCGCGCCCCTGCGTGAACTCGGCCACGCGCTCGGCCACGGGCTCGGTCTTGTAGTCGATCACGTGGTCGGCACCAGCCTCGTAGGCGAGCCGCGCCTTGGGCGCGCTGCTGACGGTGCTGATCACCTGCGCCGCGCCAAAGCGGCTGGCCAGCTGCACCGCGTAGTGGCCCACCGCCCCGGCTCCACCGGCAACGAGTACGCGCTTGCCCGCCACGCCGTTGTCCATCAGCACGGCGTGCATCGCCGTGAGGGCCGGGATGCCCATGCAAGCGCCGGCTTCGCCCGAGGCGGCATCGGGCAGCGGCACGGCTTGCGCAGCGGGCAGGCAGCAGTACTCGGCCGCCGTGCCGTCGCAGCGGCCCCAGGCGGCGTTCCACAGCCACACGCGCTCGCCCAGGCGGCCCGGGGCCACCCCCGGCCCGACCGCATCGATCGTGCCGCTGCCGTCGCTGTGGGGGATCACGCGCGCGAAGGGCATCGGCCGCGTGCCGCCCCGGCTCTTCACGTCCGAGGGGTTGACGCCGCTCCAGGCGATGCGCACCCGCACCTCGCCGGGCCCGGGCTCAGGCGTGGGCAGGTCGGAGCGGGTGAGGACATCAGCCGCAGAGCCGGTCTTGTCGTAGTGCCAGGCTTTCATGCAAGAGGCTCCAGGGAGGGTGTGTAGGGGCGGTCAGTCGCGCGGGGCCGCAGCACGCCAGGCCGGCAGCCGCCAGTCGAGCAGGATCGCGGCGGTGCGCAGGCCCGACGCCAGGCCGGCGGCCAGGAGGATCGCCAGCCATTGCGGCCAGTGGGAGGTGTGTGCCGCCACCAACGCCCATCCCCCCAGGAACGAGCAGATCGCATACGGCCGGTGGTCGCTGAAGGCACGCGGGATCTCGTTGCAGACGATGTCGCGCAGCACGCCGCCGAACACCGCCGTGACCATGCCGAAAAGCACGGCGACGATGCCCGGCATGCCGGCGTCCAGCGCGATTTGCGTGCCGCTGGCCGTGAAGAGCCCGAGACCCACCGCATCGGGCCACTGCATCGCCCGCTCCGTCGGCTCCAGGTGACGTGACCGCATGAAGAGCATGGCCAGGATGCACAAGGCAAGCGTCCCCCACAACCAGCCTGGGTGCTCGACCCAGAAGAGCGGGCGGCGATCCATCAGCACATCGCGCAGGGTGCCACCACCGAAAGCGGCCAGGCCGCCCACGACGCAGATCCCCACCGCGTCGAGACGCTTGCGCGCACCCTCGATGACGCCCGACAGGGCAAAGGCCACCGTGGCCGTGGCTTCGGCAGCGAGCTGGAGATGGCCGAGCAACCAGGGTGCGCTGGAGGACATGGCGTGGCGGCTGGGGGATCGAGAATTGTGCAGGAAGGCCCCCTTATGGAGACCCTGCCCGGCGCGTCAGTGCAGCTTCACGTGCGGTTCGGTACGCCGCGTGATCAGGCGAGCCAGCGTGTCGAGCGTGACCTTGGCCCAGCCATGGAGCGCCAGCTCGTGCATCTTGTACAGCGACAGGTACATCAGCTTGGCAAAGACGCCTTCGATCATCATGCTGCCGCCGATGAGCCCGCCCATCATGCTGCCCACGGTGCTGTACTGGCCAAGCGACACGAGCGAGCCGAAATCGCGGTAGCGGTAGGGCTTGAGCGGACGCCCGGCCAGCCGCAGCCGGATCTGGCCCAGCATGTGGCTCGCCTGCTGGTGCGCCGCCTGCGCGCGGGGCGGCACGATCGGTGGCCGCCCCGGTCCGGCCTCGGGCCAGGGACAGGCGGCGCAGTCTCCGAGCGCGAACACATCCGGGTCTCGTGTGGTCTGCAGCGTGGGATGCACCACGAGCTGGTTGAGACGGTTGCTCTCGAGACCGCCCAGCTCATGCAGGAAGTCTGCGCCCTTGACGCCGGCGGCCCAGACCACCAGCTCGGCCGACAGCTCGCGACCATCGGCCAGCCGCACCCCGGATGGCGTGACCTCCAGCACCCGCGCGCGGGTGAGAACCTCCACACCCAGGCCGCGCAGCAGGTTCGTGGTCGCGACCGAGAGGCGCTCGGGCAAGACCGGCAGGATGCGGTCGGCCGCCTCGATCACCATCACCTTGAGGTCGCGGCTGGGATCGATGCGGTCCAGTCCGTAGGAGACCACCTCGCGCAGCGAGCGGTGCAACTCGGCCGCGAGCTCCACGCCGGTCGCTCCGGCGCCGATGATCGCCACATGCAACTGGCCGGACTGCACCGGCCCGGATTGCATCTGCGCACGCAGGCAGGCGTTGATCAGGCGGGCGTGGAAGGCCTTGGCATCGGCCTGCGACTCCAGTCGCATGGCGTGCTCGCGCACACCGGGTGTCCCGAAGTCGTTGCTCAGGCTGCCTACGGCGAGCACCAGCGTGTCGTACGGCAGCACCGAGGCCGGCATGATCTCGCGGCCGCGCTCGTCGAGGCACGCCTGCAGGTGCAGCTGGCGCTGCGCGCGGTCCAGGCCGCACAGCTCACCCAGGCGGAAGTGGAACCCGTGCCAGTGCGCCTGTGCCAGGTAGTCGACCGTGTGCAGGCCCAGGTCCATGCTGCCTGCGGCAATCTCGTGCAGCTTGGGCTTCCAGATGTGGGTCCGGTTCTTGTCCACCAGCGTGACACGAACCTTGCCCTGGCGGCCCAGCGTGTCGCCGAGGCGGGTTGCCAGCTCGAGGCCGCCCGCGCCGCCGCCCACGATCACGTCGCGGTGCGCTTGGCCAGTTCGAGGGGAAGTGGGGGTATCGGACAGGGTCATGGGCGGGCTCCTCGCGCAGCACAAGCAAGAGCTGCGCCCGGCCAGGGATGGCCAGGAAGCAGGCGCCCCAGGGCGCTGGGCCGAGCCGGCGCGGGGGCCCGTGCGCCCTGGCGGCTCGGAAAAGCACAACGGGCTAGCCCCTTGTGAGAGCTAACCCGTTGATTTGATTGGCGCGGCTGGCAGGATTCGAACCCAACATTCGCACTGCTGCAGCGCCAACCCGGTGCGGATCGCTTTGTAGCACGTTTTCGTAGCAAGCGAGACTCTGGCGACTCAAGGTCAAAGCATGCATCTCGACAACCTAGCTGAGGTGCATGGCTGATCAGGCAAACGCATGTGCAAGCCTTTACCATCGGAATTCCTGTCTCGCTTTTGCTCGCTGAATCGACGCAGGAAGAAGACCGAAATCGTGACGAGATTCGACATGCACGCACCTGTGGCTGCCGGGACTGCCTCGCTGAGGCCTGATCGGTGGCAAGCGCGCTTCTTTGTCGCCTGATGCCGATGCTGATGCTGCACAGGTTTCATGGCCTGGACCGCGCGCTGTCAGGCCAGGCATGAGCGTATCTCTCACACAGTCCCCAGATGCCGACACCCTGGTCATTGGCGGTGGCGTGGTCGGCATGTCGCTGGCCTATGGGTTGGCGAAAGCCGGCGAACGCGTGCTGCTGCTCGACGAAGGCGATGACGCCTACCGTGCTGCCCGGGGGAACTTCGGTCTGGTGTGGGTGCAGGGCAAGGGTCTGGCCTGTCCACCCTACGCATCCTGGACCATGCAGTCGGCCGCGGCCTGGCCTGCCTTTTCCACAGAGTTGCGCGAGTGCACGGGCATCGACGTAGAGCTCTCCCAGCCAGGGGGCTTGACCATGTGCCTCGAAGAGGCCGAAATGACCCAGCGGGCCACCCAGCTCAATCGGCTGCGCGATCAACTGATGCAACCCTACCCCTTCGAGATGTGGGATGGGGCAGCCGTTCGTCGCCTGATCCCACAGACCGGACCGGATGTGGTCGGAGCGGTTTGGTGCCCTCTGGACGGCCATGCGAGCCCGCTGCGGCTGCTGCGTGCGCTGGTCCAGGCATTCGAGGCGCGATCCGGCCGCCTGATCCCAGGTGCACGGGTGGCCTCCATCACGCCGCGCGCAGGCGGCTTCGAGGTGGCGACCGCGCGGGGCACCTTCGCAGCCGCACGCCTGGTGCTGGCCGCAGGTCTGGGCAACCGTACGCTTGCACCGCAGGTGGGCCTGTCTGCGCCTGTCAATCCCAACCGAGGCCAGATTCTGGTGACAGAGCGCCTGAAGTCGTTCCTGAAGCATCCGACGCTGTACGTGCGCCAGACGGGCGAAGGCGTGCTGCAGATCGGTGACTCCAAGGAAGACGTCGGCTTCGACGACAGCACCACGCTGCCTCAGCTCTCGCGCATCGCGGCGCGCGCCATGCGCTGCTTTCCGCTGCTCGAACACGTGAACATCGTGCGCACCTGGGGGGCGCTGCGGGTGATGAGCCCGGACGGGCTGCCGATCTACCAGGCCTCACGGCAGCACCCGGGAGCCTTCGTCGTCACCTGCCACTCTGGCATCACCTTGGCACCGCAGCATGCGGGGCCGCTGGTCGAATGGATCCGTGGTGGGCCGCAGCCAGCGCCTCTTCAACACTTCAAGGCAGAGCGATTCGATGGCGTGGCGACGCATTGAGGAAGGCGCTCCCCAGGCCTGGGTCACCGTGCACATCGAGGGCCGGCCGGTGAAGGCGCGCTCCGACGACAGCGTGGCAGTGGCCATGCTCGCCGCGGGTGTCGCGGTCTTCCGCGAGACGCCCGTCAGCGGAGCGCCTCGCGCGCCGCTGTGCCTGATGGGGGTGTGCT
>CAILKA010000185.1 GCA_903834645.1 uncultured beta proteobacterium | reverse complement strand
TGTCGGTGATCCTGGCCAACAAGTTCGCCGAAGTGCAGAAGCACCTGGCGCTCACGAACCACCAGTACAACCCGCAGTCCTTCATCTTCAGCAAGCGGGTGTGGGACGGCCTGTCTGCCGAGGAGCGCCGCATCCTCTCCGAAGCGGCGGTCGAGGCCGGGCGCTACCAGCGTCAGGTCAACCGCGAGGCCGCTGCTTCGCAGCTCGACCAGCTCAAGAAGGCCGGCATGCAGGTCACGGAGTTCTCCGCTGCCGAGCAGGCCAAGCTGCGCGACAAGCTCAAGCCCGTGATCGACAAGCACGGTGCGGCCATTGCTGCCACGGTGGCCGAGCTGCAGGCCGAGCTTGCCAAGGTGCGCCGCTGAGCGGCCGGGGCAGGGCGAGCGTGTCGGAGGCGGCCGTGGGCGAGAGGCTCGTCGAGGCTCCTGCAGCCGTGCCGCAGGCCCGGGCCGCCCAGGCCCTGGTGGGCCTCATCGGCGCGGGCATCCAGCGCTCGCTCACGCCCATGCTGCACGAGGAGGAGGCCCGTCACCACGGGCTGCGGCTGCACTACCAGCTCATCGACCTGGACCGTACGCACGAAGATGTCCGCGCCCTGCCCGGGTTGCTGCGCGCGGCGCGCACGATGGGCTTTGCCGGGCTGAACATCACCTACCCCTGCAAGCAGGCGGTGGTGCCGCTGCTGGACGCGCTGAGCGACGAGGCGGCGCAGATGGGGGCGGTGAACACGGTGGTGATCGAGCGCGACGGGCGCCTCGTGGGCCACAACACCGACGGCTCGGGCTGGGCCTGGGGGCTGCAGCGCGCGCTGCCCGATGCCGACCTGTCTCGCGTGGTGCTGCTGGGAGCCGGCGGGGCCGGGTCGGCAATCGCCCACGCCGCGCTCAGGCTGGGCGCAGGGGAGCTCGTCGTCCACGACCGAGAGGCGGACAAGGCCGAGCGGCTCGTGGCGGAGCTGCAGCGTGTGCACGGGGCCGGGCGTGCGCGCGCGGATGCCGACGTGGCGCACGCACTGGCCGGTGCGTGCGGCCTCGTGCATGCCACGCCCACCGGTATGGACAAGCTGCCGGGGATGCCGCTGCCGGCCGATTGCCTGCGGCCCGACCTGTGGGTCTCGGAGATCGTCTACTTCCCGCTGCATACGCCGCTGCTCCAGGCGGCGCGCGCGCGCGGCTGTGCGGTGGCCGATGGCGGGGGCATGGCGGTCGGGCAGGCCGTCGGGGCCTTCGAGCGCTTCACGGGCCTGCAGGCCGACGCGGCGCGCATGGACGGGCATTTCCGGCGCCTCGTCGGACAGCGCCTGGACTGAGACAGCGCGGGCCGGGCAAGGGAAGGGAGATGTGATGCAGGACGTGGTCGAGCGCGAGGTGCAGCTGGCCGGGACGAACCCGATGGGGCTCGAGGGCATCGAGTACGTGGAGTACCAGACGGCCCGCCCCCAGGGCCTTGGCCAGGTGCTCGAGCTGATGGGCTTTCGCCCCGTGGCCCGGCACCGTTCGCGCGAGGTGCTGCTGTACCGGCAGGGTCCGATGAACGTCATCGTCAATGCCCACACGACGGCGGCGGGCCTGCCGCCGGAGCAGCCCAGGCTGGCGGCGATCGCCTTGCGCGTGCGCGATGCCGGCGCGGCGCATCGCCGGGCACTCGAGCTCGGTGCCTGGGACGTGCCGGTGCGCGTGCAGCCGATGGAGCTGCACATCCCGGCCATCCACGGCGTCGGGGCGAGCCGGGTTTACTTCGTCGACCGCTGGCGCGAGTTCTCCATCTACGACGTCGACTTCGTGCCGGTGCCCGGCGTGGACCCGCGCCCGCCGGCGCTGGCCGGGCTGCACTGGTTCGGCATCGTGCAGTACATCGGGCTGGCGCGCACCGCCGACTGGGTGGCGTTCTACCGCTCGGTCTTCGGCTTCGAAGTGATGGGGGAGGACCGCGAGACGGGCGTACTGCCCAGCGGCTGCGTGCTGCGCAGCCCGGACGGCAGCCTGCACCTGCAGCTCATCGAGCCAGCCGCCGATCTGGCCGACGGCGACGAGTGGCTGCAGCGCGTGGCCTTCGGCGCGCGCGACGTGCCCGCGGCCGCGGCGGCGTTGCGGGCGCGCGGCGTGCAGTTCGTCGACACGGCCACGCTGCACGTGCAGCCACGCGGCGCGCTCACGCAGAGCTGGCTGGGCGGGCTGATGTTCGAACTCGTGCACCACGTGGACTGAGCCCAGCCATGGTCATCCGCGACTTCGGCATGGACACGATCACGCTGGCCGGGCCGCTTTCGGCCAAGCTGCGCGCGATCCGCGAGGCGGGCTTCGCGCAGGTGATGCTCGCCGCGCGCGACCTGGTGGGCCACCCGCAGGGCTGGCAGGCTGCCGTGCACGAGGTGCGCGCCAGTGGACTGCGCGTGACGGGTTTCCAGGTGCTGCGCGACTTCGAGGGCCTGTCGGGCCACCTGCACGCCTACAAGGTCGACATCGCGCAGGCGATGATCGAGATGTGCGCGGCGCTCGGCTGCCGCGTGCT
>CAILKA010000184.1 GCA_903834645.1 uncultured beta proteobacterium | reverse complement strand
GGCGTGAACCCGCGCCCGGGTGGAGCCGCACAAAGCGCTGCCGGCCGTGAAACATGCACGGCCGGCAGCGGCGTTCAGGCCGTCCAATGAAGGCCCGCGCGGCAACGAGAGCCCGAGGTTGGCGGCGTGCGTTCAAGTTTGCGCCGCCGGTGACGAATAGGGGGAGATCAACACAGGAACCGCGCCTTGCACGACGCTCCCGCCTGGGTCCGGTTGCACCAGACCCTGATGCCCGACTACAACCGACGCGCCACCGTCTACTGGTGGACGGTGGTTCCGATCGGGCTTGTGGCGGTGGCCTGGGCGCTGTGGTCGGTCATCGGGCTACCCTCCGAGATCGGCTGGCAGGTCGCCCTCGGGGTCTTGATGGCCGCCATTGCAGGCGCCTTTCCCATCACGATCCCGAGAACCAAGACCTCCTTCGGGCTCGGCGAGATCTTCTCCTTCCTGCTCCTCTTCCTGTACGGTGCAGAAGGAGCCATCCTGGCGGCGGCAGCAGAGGCCGCCGTCGGCTCCGCGCGCACCTCCAAGCGCTGGACCTCCCGGATCGGCGGACCCGCCATCGCTGCCCTCGCGATGGCATGCGCCGGCGGGATGCTGACCGGGATCCTGTCTGCCGTGAAGGCCTCAGGTACGGGGACGATCGGCGTGGCCGTGTTCTCCGCCCTCATCCTGTGGTTCGCCATCACCCACTTCATCCTGAACACCGTGCTCATAGCCGCCCTGCCGCGCCTGAAGCGGGGCGAGTGGCTGCGCTGGCACGACATTTCCGGCAGCTTCGGCTTCACGCTGGCGCTGAGCGCGGGCAGCGCATGCGGCGCGGCGGCCTTGGCCGAGACGTTTCGCGAGAACACGCTCGTCGTGATGCTCACCGTCACGCCGGCCCTGGCGCTCGTGCTGGCGGTGCTGCGGGGCTACATCGGCCAGCAGGAGGCCGCGCGCGCCCTGAGCGAGACCGAGGCCCAGGCGGCACGGCGGGAGGCGGAAATCACCGCCCGCCACCTCGAGGAGATGCACCGCATCGCCTTCCACGACGCCCTGACCGGCCTGCCCAACCGCCGCATGCTGCTCGACGAACTCAGCCTCGCCGTGCAGGGCTCTCGCGCCGACGAGCGCAAGGGCTACGGGCTGATGTTCCTGGACTTCGACCGCTTCAAGCTCATCAACGACACCTTGGGACATGCGGCGGGAGATGCCTTTCTCGTGCAGGTGTCGCAGCGGCTCGTGGCACAGGTCAGGGAGAGCGATCTGGTGGCGCGCCTGGGCGGCGACGAGTTCGCGATCCTGCTGCGCCGCTCGCTCGCGCCGGAAGAGATCCATGAACTGGCCGGGCGCATCCAGCAGGCCGTGTGCCAGCCCTACCAGGTGGCCAACACCGAGCTCACCAGCAGCGCGAGCATCGGCATCACCACCTCTGACCGCGGCTACGTGCAGGCCGACGACGTGCTGCGCGACTCGGACATCGCGATGTACCGCGCCAAGGCAACCGGCAAGGCTCGCCACGTGGTGTTCGACGCCCAGATGCACGCCGAGGTCTCGCGCCGGATGCGCCTGGAGGGCGACCTGAGGCGGGCCCTGGCCGACGGGCAGGTGCAGGTGGCCTACCAGCCCGTCTACCAGCTGCCCGATGAACGCCTCATCGGACTGGAAGCGCTGGCGCGCTGGACGCACCCCGAGTTCGGCGTCGTGCAGCCGCAGGAATTCGTGCCCATCGCCGAGGAATCGGGCCTGGCCATCACGCTCACCGATTACATGCTCGCGCGCGCCTGCCAGCAGCTGCAGCAGTGGCAAGCACGCGGGCCGCAGTGGGAGTCTCTGGGCATCCAGGTCAACCTGACAGACAAGGACATCGCACAGCGCGGCCTGCCCGAGCGCATCAGCGCCGTGCTGCTGCGCACGAGCCTGCGGCCCCGCAGCCTCACGCTCGAACTCACCGAAAGCATCATCATGCGCCGCCTCGCCAGCGAGCGGCCCACGCTGCTCGAGCTGCGCAGCCTGGGCGTCAAGCTCGCCATCGATGACTTCGGCATGGGCTATTCGTCGCTCGGGCAGCTCTCGGCGCTGCCTTTCGACAGCCTGAAGGTCGACCGCACCTTCATCGCCGGGCTGGGCACCGATGAGGGTGCGACCGGAATCGTGCGCACGATCCTGCAGCTGGGCCAGTCCCTGGGCCGCACCACGGTGGCAGAGGCGGTGGAGACGGCCACCCAGCTGCAGTGGCTGCGCGAAGCCGGCTGCCATGCCGCACAGGGAAACGTGCTGGCCGAGCCGATGCCGGCCGAGGCGGTCGATGCGCTGCTCGAGCGCCTGGAGGCTGCACCATCAGGGGCGGGCAGACACACCGACGAGCCGCTGCGCCTGGCCCTGCACTGAACCGGGCTCCGGGTTCAAGTTTCGCTGCTGCCCGCCGAAATCGAGACACCGCGAGCCCCCGTACTCGCCACTCCCGGACGAAACCCGCTTGGTCCCGATCCCCTTCCTTCAGCGACTGCACCAGACGCTCCTGCCCGACTACAACAGGCGGGCGGCGGTCTTCTGGTGGCTGACGGTCAGCGCTGGCTCGGTGGGCATCGCCTGGGCGCTGTGGTCGCTCGCGCGCTCGCCGGCCGATCAGGTCGGGCAGGTCGTCACGGGCATCTTGCTGGCAGTGGCGGCGGCCTTCTTCCCGATCGTGCTGCCGCGCACGAAGTCGGCCTTCAGCGCAGGCGAGGTGTTCATCTTCATGCTGCTGCTGCTGCACGGCACGCACGCCGCGATGCTGGCGGCTGCGGCCGAGGCAGCCGTGGCCTCCTCGCGCGTGTCCAAGCGCTGGTCCTCCCGCATCGCCAGCCCGGCCATGTGCGCGCTGTCGATCGGGGTGGCAGGCACGCTGCTGCAACTGGTGCTGGCGCACCTGGACAGCATCGGCCTGCGCTCCTCCGCGGTGGTGGCGATCGCGACCCTGTGGGCGGCGATCGTGCAGTTCCTGATCAACTCGGTGCTGGTCTCGAGCCAGTTGCGCCTCAAGCGCGGCGAGAGGCCCACCTGGTCGGACGTGGCCGGGAACTTCGGCGTGACGGCTGCCGTCAACGCGGCCAGCGCCTGCGCCGCGGCGATGATGGCCATCACCTTTCACGCCACGGGCCTGTCCACGATCCTCGTCGTCGGCCCCCCGCTGGCGCTGCTGCTGGCGATCCTGCACGCCTTCTTCAAGCAGCAGGAAGCCAACCGCACGATCGCCGAAGCCAACGCCCAGGCGGCGCGGCGCGAGGCCGAGATCACGGTGCAGCACCTCCAGGAGATGCACCACATCGCCTTCCACGACGCCCTGACCGGCCTGCCCAACAGGCGCCGTTTCGTGGAGGAGCTGGCCAAGGTCGTGCAAAGGGCGGTCGACGATCCGCAGCACGGTTTTGCCGTGATGTTCCTGGACTTCGACCGCTTCAAGTTCATCAACGACAGCCTGGGGCACGCCGCCGGAGACGAGTTCCTGCAGCTGGTGGCCAAGCGCATCGCCAGCCGCGTGCGCCCGGACGACCTGGTGGCACGGCTGGGTGGCGACGAGTTCGCCCTGCTGCTGCGGCGCGCCCAGCCGGAGCAGGGCGTGGTGGAGCTGGCCACGCGCATCCAGGAAGCCGTGAGCCAGCCCTACCGGGTGGCCGGCACCGAGATCACGAGCAGCGCCAGCATCGGCATCACGGTCAGCACGCACGGCTACGACAAGCCCGGCGACGTGCTGCGCGACGCCGACATCGCGATGTACCGTGCCAAGGCCACGGGCAAGGCACGGCATGTGCTGTTCGACAGCACCATGCACACCGAGATTGCCCGGCGGATGCGCCTGGAAGGCGACCTGCGCCGGGCCATCGCCGATGGTGCGCTGGAGGTGGCGTACCAGCCCATCCTCGACCTCGGCGACGAGCGGCTGCTCGGCTTCGAGGCGCTCGCGCGCTGGACCCACCCCGAGTTCGGAACGATCGCTCCGCTGGAGTTCATCGCCATTGCCGAGGAATCCTCCCTCGTGGTGCAGATCACCGACCTGGTGCTCGCACGCGCCTGCGCCGACCTGCGGCGCTGGCACGCCCAAGCCCCGCACTGGACGGGCCTGAGGTTGCACGTGAACATCTCGGACAAGGACGTGGCCCAGCGCAACCTGCCGCAGCGCATCCGCTCGGTGCTGTTCGAGGCTGCGCTGCGGCCCGAGCACCTGGTGCTCGAGCTCACAGAAGTCATCCTGATGCGGCGCCTGACCACCGAGGGTCAGGTGCTGGAGGAATTGCGCCAGTTCGGCGTGGGCCTGTCGATCGATGACTTCGGGATGGGCTACTCATCGCTGGCGCACCTGTCTTCCCTGCCCATCGACAGCCTGAAGATCGACCGCTCCTTCATCGACGGGCTGACGACCCGCCCCACCGATGCAGCGATCGTGCGCACGATCCTCGACCTCGGTCGATCGCTCGGGCGCCAGGTGGTGGCCGAGGGTATCGAGACTCCTGCCCAGCTGGCCGCCCTGCGGGCGCTCGGCTGCACCACCGGGCAGGGATACCAGCTGTCGGCGCCCTTGACCGCACAGGCGGTGGATTTGCTGCTCGAGCGCATGGACCTGCGCGGGGCGCACAGCCTGGCCGACGGACTGGCGGACCCTGCGCGCTTGTTCCACTGACTCGACTCCCGGGCGCGCGCCCCATGTTCATGCCCGAAGGCGGCAGGACTTCACACCCGGTCCGGTTTCGTCGGCGCCGATCCCTTGGACAGGGGGGGGCCAGGCCTTCAAATCGAGCCCTCGGTCTTGACGCAGCCATGTCGTCTCCAGGAGCCCGCACATGAACTCCTCCCCCACCCAGCAAGGCAGACTCGCCCGGCGCATCGCGCGGGCCGCAACGGCATGCCTTCTGCTGGCGCTGGCCGCAGGTGGCGCACAGGCCTCGGCTCTCATGTCCAACTCATGGACTCTCCTGTCGACCGCGCAGCAGGCCAAGATTTCGAACGACCTGCGCGCCACGATGCTCACCCGGACGCTGCCGAGCAACCACACCTGGGCCCGGGACCAGGTTGGACCGTCCGGACCCTCGTTTCCCACGGTGCGCTACGTGAAGGCGCTCGTCTTCTGCGACTGCGCCGACTCGACGATGGCCGACCTGCGCCAGGCCGTGCTGCGCGCCGGTGGCACGGTGTACATGCGCTACCTCTCGGTGCGCGGCCTCTCGGTGATGCTGCCAGCCGCAGGCGTGATCGAGATCGCCAGGCGCGCGGAAGTCCAGAGCATCTCGCCCAACCGCCTGACCACGCGCAGCTTCAGCGTGCTGGAGCAGTCGGTCAACGTGTCGGCGGGTTCGTTGAGTGCAACGCCAGTCCGCACGGGCCAGACAGCGGCCGTGGGGGGTGTCGTCACAGGCTACCTTGGCCGCACCGGAGCGGGCGTAGGCATCGCGATCCTCGACTCGGGGATCATGCGCAACCACGACAACTTCCGCGACGCCGGCGGCGCCACGCGCGTGCGTCAGGCGGTGGACTTCACCGCCACCACCGACGCCAGCGTCACGGGCTTGCAAGACTGGAGGGCCGGGCTCGATGCCTCGGCCGACCTGCTGACCCCAGGCTCCGCCGCGCGCCAGGCCTACGAGGCCCGCATCAACAACTACGGCGGCCTGCCGGAAGTGGACGGATACGGCCACGGCACGCACGTGGCAGCCGTGGCTGCCGGTCGCGCCTGGGGCCTGAACCCCAACTCCACCGGCGTGGCACCAGGGGCGCTCCTGTATGACCTCAAGGTGCTGGACAACAACGGCTTCGGCACCGTGAGCGACGTGCTGGCCGCCATCGACTGGGTGGTGATGCGCGCACGCGAACTCAACATTCGCGTGATGAACCTCAGCCTGGCAGCCGACTCCACCGAGTCCTACGTGACCGACCCGCTGTGCCGCGCCGTGCGCAGCGCATCCGCGCTCGGCATCACCGTGGTGGTGGCGGCCGGCAACTTCGGCAAGCGCACGGCCCCCGATGGCAGGACCGTGGAGGTCTACGGCACCGTCGGCTCGCCTGGCATCGAGCCTTCCGTGATCACGGTGGGCTCGGCCAACCCACTCGGCACCGGTGCACGGACGGACGACAGCGTCAACCACTTCAGTTCCAAGGGCCCGAGCCGGGGGGTGTATGTCTCGCCCACGGGCCAGCGCCGCATCGACAACGCGCTCAAGCCTGACCTCGTGGCACCCGGCAACAAGATCGTGGCTTCGTTGGCCGCGCACAACTCGGGCGCCCCTTCCGTCCTGGCGCAGAAGAACCCGGGCCTGGTGCCGCCCGCCACGACTGGCGGCAGGCCCACCAACCGCCCTGGCAAGACTGCCGCGCTCATGTCGCTCAGCGGTACCTCGGTGGCCGCCCCGGCGGTGGCCGGTACGGTGGCCCTGATGCTCGAGGCCAACCCCGGCCTTACCCCGCCACTCATCAAGGCGATGCTGCAGTACACCGCCGAGCCCCTGGGGAGGGCCAACCTGCTGCAGCAGGGGGCCGGGCTCCTGAACGCGCACGGCGCCCTGCAACTGGTCCGCGCGGTTCGACTGAATCTGCGGCAGGACATCGAGGCGGGGCTGATCCAGCCCGGTGCGAGCCTGCTGGTCCCCGGCCAGACGTTGCCCGCTGATCGCAGCGTCCCGAACAGCAATGCAGGCCCCACGGCGACGGCGACCGGGGGGACCGGGCGCTGGAGCCGCCTGGTCTTTGCCGGCGGCAACCGCATCCTCAGCGGCGACGCGCTCTTCACCACCTACCACCTTGCATGGGACCACCGCGTGGGCTGGGGCGGCACGGTCGGCCCGATGCGCACCACGGTTGCATGGTGGGCCGCCTCGCAGGGCGTGGCAGCTTCGACCTTTGCACGCAGCTTCACGGAGATGCCGCTGCCGGGCGCACCCACCGCGATGTTCCAGCCCGGCGTGCGCTTCGCCTCGGCGCTGGGTGGCGCGAGTTCGCTCAAGCAGCTCACCGGTGTTTTCGGTCCTGTCAACGCCTTCACCAACGCGCTGGTTGCGGGTGGCGGAACGGTGCTGCCCAGCGGCTTGGTGCTGGCCGAGGGATTGGTGCTCGCCGAAGGGCTGGTGCTTGCCGAAGGCCTGGTGCTGGCCGAGGGACTGGTGCTCGCCGAAGGGCTGGTGCTGGCCGAAGGACTGGTCCTCGCCGAGGGCCTGGTGATGGCCGAGGGCCTGGTGATGGCCGAGGATGTCAGCGGAACGGGAGAGTGACCATGCCGAAGCAACCTGTCCTGAGCGCGCTGGTGGCAGCCGGCTTCCTGAGCCTGACGGCTGTACAGGGCCAGGCTCAAGCGCAGGTCCCGACACAGCCCCAGCGGGCCGTTGCCGACCCGCTGGCCCACAAAGTTGCCACCGACCTGCGCCTGGCCATCGACGCCGCCAAGCCCACTCGCCAGCCCTGGCTGCGCGAAGCCGCCGGCCAGCGCTGGGTGCGCGTGGTCGTCACCGGCCAGCGCCGCAGCGCCGACCTGGCCGAGGCGCGCAAGGACATCACCCAGCGCGGGGGCAACGTCG
>CAILKA010000183.1 GCA_903834645.1 uncultured beta proteobacterium | reverse complement strand
GGTAGCTGAACCAGCCGTTGCGCACGATCAGGCAGCGCTGGCCACCGGCGAACTGGCGCGCCACGGCCTCCATGCCGGTGCTGCCGCTGCCGGGCACGAGCACCGCAGAGCGCGCGCCGTAGACCTCCTTGAGGGTGGCGCCCACCTCGCGCATCACCTGCTGGAAGCGCTTGGACATGTGGTTGAGCGAGCGGTCGGTGTAGACCACCGAGTACTCGAGCAGGCCGTCGGGATCGACGTCGGGACGCAAGCCGGGCATGTAGATAGACCTTGCAACGGGCAATTGCCGCTGTACCGGAGAGCTTAGCAGCAGCAGCCGGGGCGCACGCCTAGAATTCCGACAGGGTGCGCCCACCCCCCGCCCGCCCTCCCGGGCGCACCTGCCACACGAGGTCTTCATGGACACCCGCACCTCCACCATCCGCCTGCGCATCGACCGCCTGCGCGAGGAGCTCGAGCGCCTGGGCGTGCACGCCCTGCTCGTGCCCAGCGCCGACCCGCACCTGAGCGAGTACCTGCCCGAGCGCTGGCAGTCGCGCCAGTGGCTGTCGGGCTTCACGGGCTCGATGGGCACGCTCGTGGTCACGCTCGAGCGCGCAGCGGTGTTCGCCGACAGCCGCTACTGGGTGCAGGCCGAGGCTGAGCTTGCCGGCAGCGGCATCGAGCTCGTGAAGATCGCCACGGGCACCTCCCCCGCCCACGTCGAGTGGCTGGCCACCCACATGCCGGCCGGCCAGACCGTGGCCGTGGACGGACAGGTGCTGGGCCTGGCGGCGGCGCAGGCGCTGCAGGCCGCGCTCGACCGTGCGGGCGTGAAGCTGCGCACCGACCTCGACCCGGTGGAGGCGGTATGGGAAGGCCGCCCGGGCCTGCCGCCGCAGCCGGTCTACGAGCACCGCGCGCCGCATGCGCCGGTGGCGCGCGCCGCCAAGCTCGCGCAGATGCGCGAGGCGATGGCGCGGCACGGCGCCTCGCACCACTTCGTCTCCACGGTCGACGACATCGCGTGGATCACGAACCTGCGCGGCTCGGACGTCTCCTACAACCCCGTCTTCCTCGCTCACCTGCTGATCGACGGTTCCGGAGCCACCCTCTTCGTCGGGGCCGGCAAGGTGGATGCGGCACTCGCCGCGGCGCTGCTGACCGACGGCGTGCGTGTGGCCGACTACGCGCAGGCTGGTGCGGCCCTGGGCGGGCTGCCCGCTGGGAGCACGCTGCTGGTGGACCCGCGGCGCGTCACGCACGGGCTGCGCGAGCGAGTGGCCGCAGGCGTGCGCGTGGTGGAGGCGATCAACCCCAGCACGCTGGCCAAGAGCCGCAAGACAGCCGACGAGGCCGCCCACATCCGCCACGCGATGGAGGAGGACGGCGCGGCGATGTGCGAGTTCTACGCCGCCTTCGAGGCGCGGCTGGCACGCCAGCGCGCGGGCGACTCCTCGGCGGGCCCCATCACCGAGCTCACGGTGGACGAGATGCTGAGCGCCGAGCGCGCGCGCCGCCCCGCCTTCGTGGGCCTGAGCTTTCCCGTGATCGCCGGCTTCAACGCCAACGGCGCGATGCCGCACTACCGCGCCACGGCCGAGTCGCACGCGACGATCGAAGGCAACGGGCTGCTGCTCATCGACTCGGGCGGCCAGTACCTTGGCGGCACCACCGACATCACGCGCGTGTGGCCCATCGGCGAGCCCAGCGCCGCCATGAAGCGCGACTACACCCTCGTGCTCAAGGGCACGATGAACCTCAGCCGCACGCGCTTTCCGCGCGGCACCTTGAGCCCGATGCTCGACGCGCTGGCTCGCGCCCCGCTGTGGCAGGAAGGCATCGAGTTCGGGCATGGCACAGGCCACGGCGTGGGCTACTTCCTCAACGTCCACGAGGGCCCGCAGAGCATCAGCAAAGCCATTCCCGACGCCCACATGGCGATGGAGCCCGGGATGATCACCTCCATCGAGCCGGGTGTGTACCGGCCCGGGCAGTGGGGCGTGCGCATCGAGAACCTGGTGATGAACGCGCCGGCAGCGACCCCGGAGGGCTCGACCTTTGCCGAGATGCTCGAGTTCGAGACGCTCACGCTGTGCCCGATCGACACGCGCTGCATCGAGCGCAGCCTGCTGCGCGACGACGAGGTGGCGTGGCTGAACACCTACCACGCCACCGTGCGCGAGCGGTTGCTGCCGCTCGTGGAAGGTGCGGCACGGCAGTGGCTGCTGGACCGCACAGAACCGCTGGCGTGACCGCCCTGCGCCTGGGCATCGACCTCGGCGGCACGAAGATCCACGCCGTCGTTCTCGATGCTTCGGGGCAGGTGTGCTGGGAAGCACGCCGCCCCACCCCGCGGGACGACTACGACGCCACGCTGGACGCGCTGGCCGACGTGGTGGGGACGGCGCGTGCCGCGCTGGGCGGCTCGCCAGTGTCGGTGGGCATCGGCGGCCCGGGCACGCTCACGGCCGAGGGCCTGCTGAAGAACGCGAACTCCACCTGGCTCAACGGGCGCCCGATCGAGCGTGACCTGGCCGCGCGGCTGGGACAGCCGGTGCGCTACGCCAACGACGCGAACTGCCTGGCGCTGTCGGAGGCTACCGACGGCGCGGGCGCCGGGGCGCGGGTGGTGTTCGCCGTGATCCTGGGCACCGGCACGGGCGCAGGGATCGCCGTGGACGGAAAGGTGCTGGTGGGCCCAAACGGCGTGGCAGGCGAGTGGGGCCACAACCCGCTGCCCTGGCTCGATCCTGCCGAGGACCCCGTCTTCGACTGCTACTGCGGCCGCCAGGGCTGCAACGAGACCCTGCTGTCGGGCACGGGCCTGGCGCGCGAGCACGCGTGGCGCCACGGGGGGGAACTGCGCGGCGAGGAGATCGTCGAGCGTGCGGCAGCGGGCGATGCGGCCTGCCAGGCGACCCTGGTGCGCCATGCCCGGCGCCTGGCGCAGGGGCTGGCGGCCGTGATCAACCTGCTCGACCCGGACGTGATCGTGCTCGGCGGCGGGCTCTCGGGCCTGCCGCACCTGTACGAGCAGGTGCCCGCGCAGTGGGGCCGATGGGTGTTCAGCGGTGGTGTGGCGGATCCGGTGCGCACGCGGCTCGTGCCGGCGCGCCATGGTGACGCCTCGGGGGTGCGGGGCGCCGCCTGGATCGGGGCGTAAGGGCGCGCGCGGCTACTTTCCCCTGAGGGCCGACTCGGCGAGCACGATCCCTTCGGCGAGCACGATCCCTTCCGCGAGAACGATGCCCTCAGCCAGCACGATCCCCTCGGCCAGCACGATCCCTTCAGCGAGAACGATGCCCTCGGCCAGCACGATCCCTTCGGCGAGCACGATTCCTTCGGCCAGCACGATGCCCTCGGCCAGCACGATCCCCGACGAGACCGCCATGCCTTTGGCAAGCTGCTGCGCCCGGCCTGCGGAAACTCCCGCACTCACGACCGAGGTCGGCCCGAAGATGCCCCTGCGCTGGACGATCGAGTGCCTGCCGGGGAGGTTGCTCGCAAAGCCCACGGTGGAGCCCGACGCAACGGCCTCGAAGCTGGAAATGTCGGCCTGCTCCACCTTGCGCGGCACCGTGTTCTCCGCGACCGCAGCGGTTCCCGGGGCGGCCGGCGCCTTCGACCAGTACTCGACCTGGGTCTTCTGGACGGCGTTGCGCACCCAGCTGATGCTCGGGTCCCAGAGGTTGTGGGCGCGCGTGAAGAGGCCCTCGCCGCTCAGGATGTGGGTACCCGCCGCGTAGACCACGCGGCTCCAGGATGTGGGGACCCCGGCGATGGTCGTGCTCGGAGCAGGCATGGCTCGACCGGGTTTGAGGAGCGACGCGAGGTTGGTGTGGTTGCCCGACTCGTAAAGGTCCCGCAGGGGCGTGTCGTTGCGGATGACGGCGGCCAGCGAGACAGCCCCGGCCACGTTGAGCAGGCCCGTGCCCTGCTGCATCAGATTGGCGTGGGCCAACGGCGTGGCGGTGTATTGCAGGATGGCCTTGACCATCGGCGGGGTCAGGTGCGGGTTCTCCTGCAGGAGCAAGGCAGCCGCGCCCGCCACGGCCGGCGCTGCAACCGAGGTGCCACTCAGGCTCATCAGCTGGCCGTCGGAGTGCCTGCTCGAGGAGGAGACGGCCAGGGTCGGGTCGGCTCCCAGCAGCGAGTTCCATGCACGCGCAGAGACGACGGCATTGCCCGGAGCGATCAGGTCGGGCTTGAGCAGGTGGTCGTACCGGCGCTTGCCGTCGGGCATCAAGAGGCTGCCGCGGGTGGGCCCGCGGGAACTGAAGCCGTTGACGACCATCTGCGCCCGGTCAGCCGAGTTCTTCGGGTTGGCTGAGCCCACCGTCACCACGGTCGGGCAGTGCCCCGGTGAACCGATCGACCCGTAGACTTCGCGGCCGGAGGCATCCTTGCCGAAGTTGCCGGCTGCCGACACCACCGTGATGCCCACCGCCGCCGCACTGGCAGCGGCGCGACACAGTGGGTCGATGGCGTGGCTGTCGGCAGAGGACATGGCCAGGCTCAGGTTCATCACCCGGATGCCCAGCCGACGCGAGTGGTAGACAACCCAGTCCATGCCCGCCAGCAGGTCGGCCAGCCGGCCCGTGCCGGTATCGCCGAGCACCTTGACGTCGTAGAGGGTGGCACCGGGGGCGATGCCCGTGGAGTTGGGCGCCTGGTAGGCGCCCTGGCCTGCCGCGATGCCCGCCACATGGGTGCCATGGCCGTAGCCATCCGCCCGTGCACTGGAAGGGCTCGAGATGCTGGCCTCGTAGGTCCGGCGCTGGAAGCCCTGGGGGTTGAAGAAGTCGTCGTGCGCGACGTCGGCGCCCACGGTCCACGGGCTGATGCCCGAAACCGCAGCCGTTACCCCCCCGAAGCCCAGCCGTGTCATGTCCACCGCATGCTGCACACGGCTGGTGCCGTTGGGCCGGCGGAAATGGTGGTGCTCGCGCATCACGCCCGAGTCGACGATGGCGATGCCCACGCCGCTGCCGTCCCGGCCGGTGTAGGCCCACGCCTGGCTGTAGACCCGCGCCCCGGCGGCTGCGTGCGGCGGAGCGAAAGCGGTGGCGGTGTAGCCCTCCAGGGGGCTGGCCGATCGATGGGTGAGGCGATTGGGCGTGACGCTGACGACACCCTCCACCTGAGCGATCGCAGACAGGCGACAGGCCGGAACCAGCACCGACGCGGCCGGCACCGATACATAGCGGTGCAGGATGGATCCGCGTGGCAGGTTGTTGCTGGGATGGAGCAGCGCGTCGCGCAGCTTGTCCAGGCGCGGGTCGATGCCGTCGGTGACAACCACGGCCTGTACATAGGTGAGCGTCTCGGTGCGCGTCCCGCTGAAGTTGCCGGTTTGCACGCGAGCCCAACCAGCCGCTTCCCCGGCTGCCATGGCTGTACGGGGCGTGGCCACCGAGCAGTTGGAAGCGGCTCGCGCCAGGCTCGTGAACTCGTTGGAGAGACGCCCAGTCGTGTGGGTCTGTGCGAGTCCGCCGACAGGCAGCAGGAGCACCGTGGCCAACGCGAAGCCGAGCCTGTGGCTCCAGCCTGCCCTG
>CAILKA010000182.1 GCA_903834645.1 uncultured beta proteobacterium | reverse complement strand
TGATGATGGACCTGACGATGGACTATGACGCCATCGCCAAGGCGGGCTCGATGCTCGGCTCGGGCGCCGTGATCGTGATGGACGATCGGCGCTGCATGGTCAGGAGCCTGCTGCGCCTGAGCTACTTCTACCAGCACGAGAGCTGCGGCCAGTGCACGCCGTGCCGAGAGGGCACGGGCTGGCTGTGGCGGGTGGTCGACCGCATCGAGCACGGCCGTGGCCGCCCCGAGGACCTGGAGCTGCTCGACTCGGTGGCCGACAACATCAAGGGGCGCACCATCTGCGCGCTCGGCGATGCGGCAGCCATGCCGGTGCAGGGCATGCTCAAGCACTTCCGCGACGAGTTCGCCTGGCACGTCGAACATCGACGCTGCCTGGTGGCCGAGACCGCCTGAGACCGCCACGGATCCCCCCATGATCGAACTGGAAATCGACGGCAAGAAGGTCAGCGTGCCCCCGGGCAGCATGCTCATGCATGCGGCCGATGCGGCGGACGTCTACGTCCCGCACTTCTGCTATCACAAGAAGCTCAGCATCGCCGCCAACTGCCGCATGTGCCTGGTGGATGTCGAGAAGGCCCCCAAGCCGATGCCCGCCTGTGCCACGCCGGTGACGGCCGGCATGATCGTTCGCACGAAGAGCGACAAGGCGATCAAGGCGCAGAAGTCGGTGATGGAGTTCCTGCTCATCAATCACCCGCTGGACTGCCCGATCTGCGATCAGGGCGGCGAGTGCCAGCTGCAGGATCTCGCCGTTGGCTACGGCGGGTCGGCTTCGCGCTACCAGGAGGAAAAGCGCGTCGTCTTCCACAAGAACGTCGGGCCGCTCATCTCGATGGAGGAGATGAGCCGCTGCATCCACTGCACGCGCTGCGTGCGCTTCGGCCAGGAGATCGCCGGCACGATGGAACTCGGCATGGCTCACCGAGGCGAGCATTCCGAGATCACGACCTTCGTCGGCCGCACGGTGGATTCCGAGCTCTCGGGCAACATGATCGACATCTGCCCGGTGGGCGCGCTCACGAGCAAGCCCTTCCGCTACAGCGCGCGCACCTGGGAGCTCTCGCGCCGGCGCAGTGTCAGCCCGCATGACTCTACGGGCGCCAACCTGGTGGTGCAGGTCAAGGCCGACCAGGTCATGCGCGTGGTTCCGATGGAGAACGAGGCAGTCAACGAGTGCTGGCTCGCCGATCGTGACCGCTTCAGCTACGAGGCGCTGTCCAGCGCCCATCGCCTCACGCAGCCGATGCTGCGCCAGGGCGGGCAATGGGTGCCTGCCGACTGGCAGACGGCTCTGGAGTTCGTCGCCACCGGGCTCAAGCGCATCGTGGCCGAGCACGGGGCCGATGCGGTCGGCGCCCTGGGCTCGCCCCACGCCACGGTGGAGGAGCTCCACCTGCTTGGCCAGCTGGTGCGTGGCCTGGGCAGCCCGCACGTCGACCACCGTCTGCGCCACGCGGACATGCGTCGCACGGGTACGCCTGAGGGTGCGGCGCGCTGGCTGGGCCAGCCTATCGCGGCGCTCTCCGCGCTCGACCGGGCTTTGGTGGTGGGTTCTTTCCTGCGCAAGGATCACCCGCTCTACGCCCAGCGTCTGCGCCAGGCCGTGCGCCGCGGCGCGCAGGTCAGCAGCCTGCAGGCCGCGCACGATGACTGGCTGATGCCGCTGCACACGCGCCTGACGGCGGCCCCGGCACAGTGGGTCGGGGCGCTGGCCGAGGTGGCTGCTGCGGTGGCGCTGGAGGCCGGG
>CAILKA010000181.1 GCA_903834645.1 uncultured beta proteobacterium | reverse complement strand
GGCAACAACGACATCGTGCTCGCTACTGACCGGGGGGGTCAGATCGATGGCGGTGATGGCGGCGATCAGGTACGCGGCTTCGGCGGGAACGACACCCTGCTTGGCGCCCTCGGTGACGACACACTCGACGGTGGCGCCGGCAACGACAGCATCGATGGCGGCGAGGGCACCGACACCGTGGTTTTCGCCGGTGCGCGTTCTCTCTACAGCGTGAGCTGGAACGCGGCCGCCAGCCGCTTCACGGTGGTCTCCAGCGCCGAGGGCACCGACACCCTGGCTGGTGTGGAACAGTTGCGGTTTGCTGATGCCTCGGTGACGGCCGCCTCGCTGCAGGCGACTAATGCCGCGCCCACCCTGAGCACCCTCACCGCGCTGACCGGTGCCACCGAAGACACCGCATACACCATCACCTGGGAGGCGCTCAAGGCGGCCTCCAACGCGACCGACGCCGAGGGCGATGCCATCTCGTTCCGGGTGGAGCAGGTGAGCACCGGCACGCTGCGCCTGGGCGGGGTGCCGGTCACCGCCGGGGTCACCGCGATCAGCGCGGGCCAGTCCCTGAGCTGGACACCGGCGGCCGACGCCAACGGCCTGCTCAACGCCTTCACGGTGCGCGCCGCCGATGCCGGGGGTGTCTCCACCGGCGTGGTGCAGGTGCAGGTGCAGACCGCCGCGGTCAACGACGCGCCCAGCGGCGCGGTGAGCATCGCCGGCACGCCCACGCAGGGCCAGGTGCTCACCGCCAGCAACACGCTGGCCGATGTCGACGGCATTCCCGCAAGCGGCGCAGGCGCCATCAGCTACCAGTGGCGCGCCGGCGGCTCGGTCATCAGCGGGGCCACCGCGGCCACCTACACGCTCACCGCGGCCGAGGTCGGCAAGACCCTCACCGTCACCGCCAGCTACACCGACAACGGCGGCACCGCCGAGAGCGTGACCAGCAGCGCCACCGCGGCGGTGGCCGCGCTGCCCGATGGCGCCATCCGGGGCACCGAGGGGAACGACACGCTCGCCGACACCAGCGGCAACGACACCTTGCGCGGCCTGGGCGGCGATGACACCCTCACCGGGGCCGCTGGCAACGACACGCTCGACGGCGGGGCGGGCACCGACACCGCGGTGTTTGGCGGCATCCGGCGGCAGTACACGGTGAGCGGTGACGCCACCAGCGCCACGGTCAGCGGTCCCGATGGCAATGACGCGCTCTCCGTGGTGGAGCGGCTTCGCTTTGCCGATGGCGTGCTCGATGTGGCCACGCGCCAGTTCACGGACAACGCCAACGCGGGCCGTGCGATGCGCCTGTACTGGGGTGCGCTGGGCCGCGGCCCCGACGCGGCCGGGCTGCAGGGCTGGGCCGGCGCGCTCGAGGGCGGCATGAGCCTGAACGATGCGGCCGCCGGCTTCGTGGGCTCGGCCGAGTTCCAGGCCAAGTACGGCAGCCTGGACAACACGCAGTACATCAGCCTGCTCTACCAGAACGTGCTGGGCCGGGCGGCTGATGCCGGGGGGCTGGCGGGCTGGGCGGGCTCGCTCAACGCGGGCAACACCCGCACGGCGGTGCTCACCGGGTTCACCGAGAGCGAGGAGTTCGGCAACCGCACCGCGTTCCTTGCCAGCGACGGGGTGCTCACCGCCACGCAGCTCGATGGCACCAGCGGCAACGACACGCTCGATGGCAAGGGCCTGATCAAGGATCTGGCCGGCGGCGCGGGCGACGACACCTATGTGGTGGGCAGCAGCGATGTGCGGGTGATCGAGGAGGCCGTCCAGGGCACCGACACCGTGCAGGCCTCGGTGAGCTACACGCTGCCGGCCAATGTGGAGAACCTGGCGCTCACCGGCAGCGCCGACCTCTCGGCCACCGGCAACGCGCTGGCCAACACGCTCACCGGCAACGCCGGGGCCAACCGCTTCACGGGCGGCGCGGGCGACGACACCATCGAGGGCGGCGCCGGGCGCGACACGGTGCTGGCCGGCGGTGTGCGCAAGCAGTTCACGCTCACCGGCAACGCGCTCACCGGCACGGCCACGCTCAGCGGCCCCGATGGCAACGACCGGCTCAGCGGGATCGAGGCCATTCGCTACTACGACGGCGTGCAGTATTTCGACCCCACGGCGAGCATCGCGCGGGTGGCGCGGCTGTACGAGGCGGCGCTGGGCCGTGGTGGCGACGGCCCGGGGCTGAACTTCCACGCGGGGCGGCTCGATGCCGGCACGAGCCTGGAGACGGTGGCGCTGGACTTCGTGGGCAGCCCGGAGTTCGTCCAGCGCTTTGGCAGCAATGTGAGCAACACCGCGTTCGTGCAGCAGACCTATCGCAATGTGCTCGGGCGCGAGGCCGACGAGGGTGGTCTGGCGGGCTGGCGCGGCGCGCTCGACGGTGGCATGAGCCGCGGGCAGCTGATCACCGGGTTCTCGGAGTCGGCCGAGTTCGTGAGCTCGTTCAGCGCGCGCAACCCCACGGGCTGGTGGGATGTGAACGAGACGGCCACCAGCGTGACGCGGCTGTACTGGGGGGCGCTGGGTCGCGCGCCCGATGCGCCGGGGCTGCAGGGCTGGACGGCGGCGCTCGAGGGCGGCATGAGCCTGAACCAGGCGGCGGGCGGCTTCGTGGGCTCGGCCGAGTTCCAGGCCAAGTACGGCAGCCTGGACAACACGCAGTACATCAGCCTGCTCTACCAGAATGTGCTGGGTCGGGCGGCCGATGCCGGGGGGCTGGCGGGCTGGGTGGGCGCGCTCACCGGGGGCTCCACCCGCACGGCGGTGCTCACCGGGTTCACCGAGAGCGAGGAGTTCAAGAACCGCACGGCGGGGGTGACGGCCAGCGGGGTGATGACGGCCGACCTCTCGCCCACGCTGTCTTCGGCGGGGCGGGCGCTGGTGGTCACGCGCGAGGCGCCCCGCTTCGTGGTGCAGGCGCCGGCCGATGACGGCAAGGACGGCCCGCCGGTGGTGGTGAGCAGCCCGAACTTCGGGCTGGGTGGGCAGGCCGCGGGCGGCGCGACAGAGGCCGGCGCATCTCAGGCGCAGGACGCGGTGACGGTGTACGCCGCCGCGGGCGCGGTGCTGGGCAACGCCGAGGGCGCGCTCAGCGGCTCGGCGCTCATCCACAGCCTGCTGGCCAACCCCCAGGTGCAGGCCATGTCGCCACTGGCAACACAGGGGTGACCCACGGCGCGCGCAGGCGGTTGGTGGGCGCTGTGCGGTGCCGCCTGCGGAAGGGCCGCCGATGACCGGGCCCGAGGCCCCGCCCGCGGCCGATCCGCTCGGTTCGGCCTGCGCCTGCCTGGCCTGGGCCGCGCAGCCGCTGGGACTCAGCCTGGACCCAGCCGAGCTCGCCCGCGGTCTTGCCGGCATGGAGGATCTGCCCGCGCTGGCGCGGCTGGCCGCCGCCCACGATCTGGTCGGCCGGGTCTGGCGGGGTGATGTCACCCGCCTGGCCGAGCTCGAGCCGCGCCTGCCGGTCATCCTGCGTCTGAGCAACGGCAACTGCGTGCTGCTGGTGGGGCGTCTGCGCAAGGACGATCAGGCCTTCCTGCTGGTGCGCGATCCGCTCGCGCGGCCGGCTGATGTGGTGCTTCAGGTGGCCGAGCCGGCGTTGGCCGCGGCCTGGTCGGGCGAGGCGCTGCTGCTGCGTCGCGCGCTCTCGCTCAGCGATGAATCCCAGCCCTTCGGGCTGCTCTGGTTCCTGCCGCAGATGCTGCGCGAGCGCCGCAGCTTCCGCGCGCGCGCACAGGCCGCGGTGATGCTGGAGGTGCTCGCGCTGGCGGTGCCGGTCTTCATGCAACTCGTGATCGACCGGGTGGTGCCCCATGAGGCGGCCGCCTCGCTGGTGGTGCTCACCGTTGGCGTGGTGGGGGCGGTGGCCTTCGAGGCCGGCTTCCAGTTCCTGCGTCAGTTCCTGCTGCTGGAGGCCTCCAGCCGGATCGACCTGCGGCTGGTGCGAACCACCTTCGAGCGGCTGCTGTCGCTGCCGATCACCTTCTTCGAGCGCGGCGCCGCCGGCGTCATCGCACGCAACATGCAGCAGGCCGAGAAGATCCGGCAGTTCCTCACCGGGCGGCTCTTCATGACGCTGCTCGATGCCTCCGCGCTGGTGGTGGTGCTGCCCATCCTGTTTTTCTATTCGGCGACGCTGGCCGCGCTGGTGCTCGGTTTCGCGCTCGCGATCGGCGTGGTGGTGGGCGCCCTGGTCCCGCCCTTCCGTCGCCGGCTGCAGGCGCTGATCGCGGTCGAGGGCGAGCGGCAGGCGCTGCTGGTGGAGTCCATCCAGGGCATGCGTGCGATCAAGGCACTGGCCGCCGAGAGTCTGCGTCAGGGCCACTGGGAACGACAGTCCGAGCAGGCCGTGGACATGCATTTCCGCGTGGGCCGTCTCTCGGCCACCGCCAATGCCCTGGTCTCGCTGATGGAAAAGCTGATGCAGATCGGCGTGATCGCCCTCGGCGCGGGGCTGGTGATCGAGCAGCAGCTGAGCATCGGCGCGCTGATCGCCTTCCAGATGCTCGCCGGGCGGGTGATCTCGCCGCTGGTGCAGGTGATTTCGCTGGTGCACGAGTACCAGGAGACCGCGATGTCGGTCCGCCTGCTCGGCCAGATCATGGACGCGCCGCGCGAGCGTGGCGGCTGCGGGCGCAGCCTGCGCCCGGCGCTGCGCGGGCGCATCGAGTTCGACGAGGTCAGCTTCCGCTATCCCGGCAGCGCGGCGGCCGCGCTCGATCGCATCAGCTTCACCATCCCCGAGGGCAAGGTGGTGGGCGTGGTGGGGCGCAGCGGCTCGGGCAAGACCACCCTCACCCGCATCCTCGGTGGCTTCCATGATGTGCAGGAGGGCGTGGTGCGCCTGGATGGCGTGGACATCCGCGAGATCGACCTGCAGCACCTGCGCCGCTCGGTGGGCGTGGTGCTGCAGGACAGCTTCCTGTTTCGCGGCACGGTGCGCGAGAACATCGCGTTCTCGATGCCCGAGGCGCCCATGGAGGCGGTGGTCGAGGCGGCCCGGCTGGCCGGCGCCGATGAGTTCATCGAGCGCCTGCCCCTGGGCTACGAGACGCCGCTGGAGGAGGGCGGCTCCAACCTGTCGGGCGGCCAGCGTCAGCGCCTGGCGATCGCCCGCGCGCTGCTGCCCCAGCCCCGGCTGCTGATCCTCGATGAGGCCGCCAGCGCACTCGATCCCGAGTCCGAGGCGATCTTCCTCGACAACCTCGCCCGCCTGGCCAGGGGCCGTACAGTGATCATCGTCTCGCACCGGCTCTCCACGCTCACCGGTGCCGACGCCATCGTGGTCATGCAACGCGGCCGGATCATCGATGCCGGCCGCCACGCCGAACTGCTGCCGCGCTGTGCCGTCTACGCCGGCCTGTGGCAGCAGCAGACCCGTCATCTCTGAGACCGCCATGAGCGCGCCCGTCGAACGCTCGGCCGCCGCCTGGGTGGTCTACCTGCTGGTGGCGCTGGTGGTGTCGGCAATCGCCTGGGCCGCCTGGGCGCCGCTCGATGTGCGGGTGGCCGGCCGCGGCCGTCTCGTGAATCCCTCGCAGAACATGCTGGTTCGCACGCTCGAGCCCGGCCTGCTCAGCGCGGTGCGCATCCGCCCTGGCCAGGTGGTTCGGCGCGGCGAGGTCCTGGCCACGCTCGACCCTACCTTCGCCGGCGCCGAGCAGTCGCAGATCGCGGGGCGCGAGCTCTCGCTGCGCGCGCAGGTCGAGCGCCTGCGCCTGCAGGCCGGTGAGCGCTCAGGGGCCGAGGCGCTCGCCCGCCAGGGCGACCAG
>CAILKA010000180.1 GCA_903834645.1 uncultured beta proteobacterium | reverse complement strand
GCAACGAGGCTGGCTGGGCGACGCGCAGTTCAACGGCTCGATCGCGCTGGCCCAGGCGGCGCCCGGCCCCAACGTGCTCTTCGTGGCGGTCATCGGCTTCAACGTCGCCGGCCTGGCGGGTGTGCTGGCCACGCTGGGAGGGTCGCTCCTGCCCTCCACGCTGGTGGCGCTGAACTTCTCACGCTGGGTCGAGCCACGGCGAGAGGCCCCGGGGGTGCGCGCCTTCGTGCAGGGCCTGGCACCCGTGACGATCGGGCTGCTGCTGTCCACCGGCTGGGTGCTGGCCGAGCCGGTACGCGGCGAGCCGGCGGCGTGGATGCTCATCGGCGCCACCGTGATTCTGATGGTGCGCACACGCCTGAGCCCGCTGTGGCCGATGGCTGCGGGTGCGATCGCGGGCGGGCTCGGCTGGGTCTGAGCGACCTCAAGGCCGGGGCGCGGCCGTGGGTCCACGCTGCCGCACCGCCTCGTACAGGCATACGGCCGCAGCCACCGAGACGTTCAGGCTCTCCACGGCGCCAGCCATCGGGATCCGCACGAGCTCGTCGCAGGTGCGGCGCGTGAGTGCGCGCATGCCTGCGCCTTCCGCACCCAGCACCAGCGCCACAGGCCCGCCCAGCGTCGCCTCATGCAGCGTGTGGGGCGCGTCGTCGCTCATCCCCACGATGCGGACGCCACGCTCCTTGAGTTCACCCAGCGTGCGTGCGAGGTTGGTCACCATCAGGTAAGGCACCGTCTCGGCGGCGCCGCTGGCCACCTTGGCCACCGTGGGCCCGAGCCCCACCGCGTGGTCCTTCGGGGCGATCACCGCGTGCACGCCCGCGCCGTCGGCGGTGCGCAGGCAGGCGCCCAGGTTGTGCGGGTCGGTCACGCCGTCGAGCACCAGCAGCAGCGCCGGGCCACGGCCAGCAGCCTCGGCGGCGTCGAGCAGGTCGTCCAGCGAATGCGAGGGCTTGAGCGGCTGCACGCGCGCCACCACGCCCTGGTGTCGCCCGGTGCCTGCCAGGCGCGTGAGCCGCGCGTCGTCGCTGTCGTGCAGCCGGCAACCTGCGGCCTGCACGCGCTCGACGAACTGGCGCATCCGCGCGTCGCGGCGCGTGGCGTCCACGTGCACCTCAAGCACGGATTGGGGCGCCACCTTCAGGCGGACACCCACGGCATGGAAGCCAAAGAGCAGCTGGGCAGGTTTCATCGTGCCAGCAGCGTAGCAGCCCCGACGAGCCCGATCAGCACCGGCTGGTGCAGCATGTAGAAGGTCAGCGGCCAGCGTCCGAGCGCGGCAAGCGGTTCGAGCACACCAGGCAGCCCGCCCGCGACCAGGCTCGGGGCGCGCCTCACCAGGAGCATGCCCGCCGCACATCCCCACGCCACTGTCGCGAACCAGGGCAGCACCGGCACGTAATCCTCGGTGACAGGCTTGCGCGTGACCAGGCCCAGACCGTTCGTCCAGCGACTGTCGAAGACGGGATGCTGCACGAGCCACGGCAGCACGAGCGCGAGCGCCCCGAGCAGCAACAGGCCCTTGCCCAGCGGCGCAGCCAGCCTCAGCAGCACCAGCATGACGGCGATCCCGTGCAGCACGCCGAAGCTGATCCAGCTGCGCGGGAACATCAAGGCCGACCCGACCGACACGAGCACCGCGCAACCCGCCACCTGCGCCCAGCGGCGCCAGAAGCGAGCGGGGGCCTGACCCGACTGCCAGGCCACGGCCTGCGACAGTCCTGCGCAGAAGAGAAAGAGCGAGACGATCGCTGTGCGCTGGCCAGTCCAGAAAGGGTCACTGTAAAAGTCCTGCCGCGGCGCGAGCCAGCCGAAGTGGTTCAGGTCGAAGCACAGGTGGAAGACGGCCATCCACACGATCGCCACGCCGCGCAGCGCATCCAGCCGCGCGTGGCGCGGGCCGGCGGCGGCTGGGGATGCGGGCAGCACCTTCAGACCCGTTCGATGACGGTGGCAATGCCCATGCCGTCGCCCGAGCACAG
>CAILKA010000179.1 GCA_903834645.1 uncultured beta proteobacterium | reverse complement strand
GTCCAACCTCTCGCGCGCCTACCGCGTGAACCTCACGGTGCTCGCACTCGTGGCGCTGTTCGTCGGCGCCTTCCTCGTGTACTCGGTGGTCGCGTTGTCGGTGGCGCAGCGCACCCCGGCCTTTGCGCTGCTGGGCGTGCTTGGCCTGACCGCCGGCGAGCGGCGCGCACTGGTGATGCTGGAGTGCACGCTGCTCGGGGCAGCGGGCTCACTGCTGGGCCTGGTGGGGGGCACGGGCCTGGCCGCCGCAGCCCTGCGCTGGCTCGCGGGGGACCTGGGCGGCGGCTACTTCCCGGGCATCGCCCCGGCCCTGCAGATCGATGCCGGGGCACTGGCCGGCTTCGGCGCGCTGGGCACCTTGTCCGCCGTGGCCGGCGGCTGGGTGCCGGCCAGGCGCGCACAGGCGCTGCGCCCGGCCCTGGCCCTCAAGGGGCTCGGCCTGGATGCGGCGCGGGCGCCCGCGCCCTGGCTGGCCTTGGCGCTCCTGGCCGCGGGCGTGCTGCTCGCACTGGCGCCTCCCGTGAAAGGTCTGCCGATCCCCGCCTACCTGGCGGTCGCCGCGCTGTTGTGCGGGGGCATCGCGCTCGTGCCGGCCGTGGTGCACGTCCTGCTGGCCGCCTGGCCGCGCCCCCGGGGCGCGCTCGCGCTGCTGGCGCTCGAGCGGGCGCGGATGCATCGCCACACCGCGACCGCAGCCGTCGCAGGCATCGTGGCGAGCCTGGCATTGGCGGTGGCGTTGACGGTGATGGTCACGAGCTTTCGTGAAGGGGTCTCCCGCTGGCTGGACTCGGTGCTGCCGGCCGACCTCTATGCACGCACCGCGGCCACGAGCGCACTGGCCGAGCAGGCGTGGCTCGACGAAAGCTTTGCCGCGCGCGTGGCCGCGCTGCCGGGCGTGCAGCGTGTGGAGGCCTCGCGCAGCCGTGCGCTGCAGCTCACCCCCGGCCGGCCCACGGTGGCGCTGGTGGCTCGGCCGTTGAGCGACCCGGCCGCCGCACTGCCCCTGCTGGCCCCACCCGTGGCTGCGCAAGCCGGCCTGCCGGGTGCCTATGTCAGCGAAGCGATGGTGCGACTGTATGGCGCCCGGCCTGGCGAGCTGCTCATCCTGCCCTTCGAGGGCCGCGAGCTGAAGCTCCAGGTGCGGGCGGTGTTCCGCGACTACGCGCGCCAGTTCGGCACCGTCGTCGTCGACCGTGCCGACTACGTGCGCCTGACGGGCGACACGCGGCTCAACGACCTGGCGCTGTGGCTCGCCCCCGAGGCCGATCTGGCCGCGGTGCAGCGCGGCCTGCGCGCGGCCGCGCCCGACCCCTCCATGCTCGAGTTCGCCTCCTCGCGCGAACTGCGCCAGCTGTCGATGTCGATCTTCGACCGCAGCTTTGCCGTCACGCGCTACCTGCAGATCGTGGCCATCGGCATCGGCCTGGTGGGCGTGGCAGCGAGCCTGTCGGCGCAGGTGCTGGCGCGGCGCAAGGAGTTCGGTCTGCTGGCCCACCTGGGCCTGCGCCGGCGCGAGGTCATCGCGCTGGTGGCAGGGGAAGTTGCGGCGTGGATGGCTGCGGGCGTGCTGCTAGGCCTGCTGCTGGGCCTGGCCGTGAGCGTGGTGCTCGTGCACGTGGTGAACCCGCAGAGCTTCAACTGGACGATGGAGCTCGTTGTGCCGGGGCCGCGGCTGGCCGCGCTCGCGCTTGCGGTGGGGGCCGCTGGCGTGCTCACGGCGGCCTTCGCGGCGCGGCAGGCGGCGTCGCGGCAGGCCGTGCTGTCGGTGAAGGAGGACTGGTGAGGCCCGGACGGCGCAGCTGCCTCGCCGCGCTCGCGGCCATCGGTGGGGCCTCTGCGCTGCCCGCCGCGGGCGCTCTGGGCGCGTCCCGCTCAGAAGCCGGCACGGCAGACGTTCCCGAAACCCCTGATCCCGTGCGCCGCGGCCGCACACTCGTCTTCCCCCGCGACCACGGCGCCCACCCCGGCACACGGATCGAGTGGTGGTACCTGACCGGCTGGCTGCAGGCCCCAGGCGAGCCGGCGTTGCTCGGCTTCCAGCTCACGTTCTTTCGGGTGCGCACGGGTATGGCCGAGGCTCTGCCTGGCCGGCTGGCCCCGCGCCAGCTGCTCTTTGCGCACGCCGCGGTCACGGACCTCGCACGCGGCCGGCACCACCACGCCGAGCACCTTGCCCGCTGGAACGGGCAGTGGCACACCGACCCCGAATCCCTCAACCAGGCCTCGCTCGCACGGCGTGACGTGCGGCTGGGCTCCTGGCGACTCGATGCGAGCCAGGCTCGCGTGCGCGCCTCCGGGTTGGAGCTCGAGCTGCAGCTCGCACCCACGCAGCCCGTGCTGCTGCAGGGCGACCATGGCTACTCGCGCAAGGGCCCGGGGCCGACCCAGGCGAGCCACTACTACTCGGAACCGCAGATCGAGGTGCGCGGCCGCCTGGCCTTCGAGGGCAGGAGCCTCACCGGCACCGGCCGCGCCTGGCTCGACCACGAGTGGAGCGACGAGATCCTGCACCCCGAGGCGGTCGGGTGGGACTGGATCGGCATCAACCTGGACGACGGGCGCGCGCTCACGGCGTTCCGGCTGCGCCGCGCCGACGGCTCGGTGCTGTGGGCCGGGGGCAGCGTGCGCGCACCGGGCGAGTCGGTGCGCGACTTCGCCCCGCAGGAGGTTGCCTTCGAACCGGGCCGCACCTGGAAGAGCCCCGCCACGCAGGCCACCTACCCGGTGGCCTGGACCGTGCGCACCCCTGCCGGCACCTTCGGCGTGCGCAGCCTCCTGGATGCACAGGAGATCGATGCGCGCCGCTCCACCGGCACCGTCTACTGGGAAGGGCTGAGCGAGCTGCTCGACGCGCAGGGCCGCCGCGTGGGCCTGGGCTACCTCGAGATGACCGGTTACGCGGGGCGCCTGCGGCTGTAGCCGCGCGCCGTGCATCCCGGGCGGGCCATGCCCGCTGCACCGTGGCGGGTCAGTCGCTACCCAGTTGCACCGGGTTGGGCAGGCGCTTTTCAACCGCCCACTTCAGCAGCGCCGCGGCACGGTACACGCCGTGCGCGAACTTGCCGTAGGGCATCGTGGCAAAGAACGCCATGACGCTTCCCAGGTGCAGGCACAGCAGCAGCGGCATCGCGGGCGTGGCGCGCAGCAGCGCCAGCGCCAGGCCCGTGGCACCCGTGAGGAAGAGCAGCGTGATGAAGGCCATGTCCATCGGCGTGGAGGCGGCGTCCACGTGCTGCGGGTGACGGCGCAGCCGCAACCAGCCCAGCCCGACCGTGCCCACGACCAGCCCCGCTCCGCCCGTCATCCCGAGCACCTTGGGCAGGCTCGAGAAGCCGTAGGGCGCCACCCAGCCCAAGGCGTAGTGATACACGGTGGCCACGCTCGTGGCCGCCAGGCACAGCAGGAAGCCGTAGAAGGTCAGGTGGTGGAACACGCGGCGCACGCGCGTGAAGCGGTCGTCGGCCTCGTTGCAGCCCTCCCCGTGCCCGCCGTCGAGATAGCGCAGGCGCAGCGCGTCGTGCACGGCCTCGGCGGCAGCAGGCGCGCCCACGGGCCCGGGCGGGGCGCTGCGCCAGAAGCGCACCACGCCCACCCCGAGCGCGAGCAGCGCGAAGAGGAAGACCGGGCCGAAGAGGGCCACCATGAGCCCGTGCGGGAAGATCGCGTAGAAGTTGCCTGCCGGCACCGCGCGCCACAGGCTTCCGGTGGCGGCTGCACCCAGCGCGAGGAAGCCGGCCAGGCACACGCTCAGCACGAGCGCCACCGCCAGGCCGTTGCGCTGCACGAGCACGCCCAGGGGTGCGGGCCACGCGTGCCGGGTGTAGGTCTCGCGACGCACGCGCGCCATGGCCTGCGGCACGTTCACGGCGAACTCGTGCGGCGGCGCATAGGGGCAGGCGTGCAGGCAGGCGCCGCAGTTGTGGCACAGGTTGGCCAGGTAGTGGGCATCGAATGCCGGGAACTCGAGCCGGCGCGTCATCGCCGGGAACACCGCGCAGAAGCCCTCGCAGTAGCGGCAGGCGTTGCAGATCTGCATCTGCCGCCCGACCTCGGCCTCGGCCACCAGGGCTTCAAGCTGCTGCACGCGTGGCGTCCTTTCCCGTTGCAAGTGGGTGGGCCACGCCGCCCCGGGCGGCCGCGGCTGCAGCCGCCGACTGCCCGGCGCGCCGCCCGAACACGGTGCCGATCGTCATCCCAACCCCCGCGGTGTAGCCCTGCCCCAGCACGTTGCCGGCCATGATCTCGCCGGCTGCATAGAGGTTGGCGCTCGGCACGCCACCGAAGTGCACGGCCGCGGTGGCGTCCACCTTCACGCCCAGGTAGGTGAAGGTCACGCCCGGCTTGAGGGTGTAGCCGTAGAAGGGCGGCGTGTCGATGGGCCGCGCCCAGTGCGTCTTGGGCGGCTGCAGGCCCTCGGTGTGGCAATCGTCGAGCACCGCGTGGTCGAAGCGGCCGACGCGGCACGCAGCGTTGAAATCGGCCACTGTGCGCACGAGCGCTTCGGTCGGCACGCCAAGCTGGCGCGCCAGGTCTTCGAGGGTGTCGGCCCGTGCCCCGGGGAATACCGGCGGCATGAAGCGCCCGAGCGCCTTGGCATCGATCACGGCGTGCCCGACCTGACCGGGCTGGCGCGCCACGAGCCGGCCCCAGATGGCGTAGCGCTTGGGCCAGAAGTCCTCGCCTTCGTCATAGAAGCGCAGGCCCTCGCGGTTGACGACGACGCCCAGCGACACGCAGTCCACTCGCGTGCAGATGCCTCCGTCGTACAGCGGCGCGCGCGCGTCGATGGCCACCATGTGCGCCTGCGTCGGGTCGCCGATCGTGTCGGCACCGAGCCGCTCGAGATCCTTGAGCAGCACGCCCTGGTTGTAGCGGGTGCCGCGGATCAGGAAGGCCTCGGCCGGCCACTCTCCGCGCTCGTTCAGGCCCCAGGCCTCGCGCAGCCACTCGCGGTTCGATTCGAAGCCTCCGCTGGCCACCACACAGGCGCGCGCCTCGATGCGCGAGCCGTCGGCCAGGTGCGCGGCCACGAAGCGGCTGCCGTCGAGCTCCAGTCGGACCACCCCAGCGCCGTAGCGCACCTCCACGCCCAGTGCCTGTGCACTGCGGTAGTAGGCGTTGACGAGGGCCTTGCCGCCACCGAGGAAGAAGGCATTGGTGCGGCTCAGGTGCAGCGTGCCCGACAGCGAGGGCTGGAAACGCACGCCGTGGCGACGCATCCAGGTGCGCACCGTGGCCGATTCGCGGATCACGAAGCGTGCGAGCGACTCATCGGTGCGCCCGGCCGTGACCTTGAGCAGGTCCTCCCAGAACTCCTGCTCGGGGTAGGCGTGCGTGAGCACATCCTGCGGCGCGTCATGCATGCAGCGGATGTTGCGGGTGTGCATCGAGTTGCCGCCACGCCACTCGGCCGGCGCGGCCTCGAGCAGGCACACCGACGCGCCCGCTTCGCGCGCAGCCAGCGCCGCGCACAGCGCCGCGTTGCCCCCGCCGATGACGAGCACGTCGAGGGCGGGGGGCGCGTGCCGTGCTCGCATCGAATCCACAGGCATCGGGCTGTCGTGCGCCCCGCTCAGTCGGGCTTGATGCCCGCGCGCTTGACGATGTCGCTCCAGGTCTTCTGCTGCTGCGCGATGAAGGCCGCGAACTCCTCCGGCGGTCCGCCGCCGCCCGTGGCGCCGTCATTGGTGAAGCGACTCGTGACGGAGTTGCTGCGCAGGGCCTTGAGCGACTCCTCCTGCAGCCGCTTGACGATGTCGCGCGGCGTGCCAGCCGGCACGAGGATGCCGTACCACTGCGAGGTCTCGAAGTCCTTGAAGCCCATCTCGGCCACCGTGGGCACGTCGGGAAGTGCCGGGATGCGCTGCGCCGTGCCCACCGCGATCGCGCGCAGCTTGCCGGCCTTGATGTGCGGCAGAAGCGCCGGGAGCCCGGCCGAGGTGGCCTGCGTGCGGCCGGCCAGCAGGTCCGTCAGCTGCGGGCCCGTACCGCGATAGGGGATGTGCGTGATGAACATCCCCGTGACCATCTTCAGGTACTCCATCGCAAGGTGCCCGGCGCTGGCGTTGCCGGCCGAGCCGTAGTCGAGCTTGCCCGGGTTCTTCTTCACGTAGGCCACGAACTCGCGGAAGTCCTTGGCCGGTACGTCCGGGTGGATCGCAAAGAGGTTCGGCACCTTGGCCAGCAGCGTCACCGGCATGAAGTCCCGGTTCACGTCGTAGGGCTGGTTGTTGAAGATGTAGGGGTTCACGGCCAGCGAACCCACGTGCCCCATGATGATCGTGTGGCCATCGGGTGCAGCCTTGGCCACGTCGGTCATCGCCGGGATGCCCGCGCCGCCGCCCTTGTTGTCGACGAAGACGGTCTGGCCGAGCTGCTTGCTGAGCTCCTGCGCGACCGTGCGCGCGACGATCTCGGAGGTGCCGCCCGGGGCGAAGGGCACGACGAAGCGGATCGACTGGCGCGGCCAGCTCGACGGGGCCTGGGCGCGCGCAACGGCCGGGATCAGCGCCGGCGCCAGCAGGGTCGAGGCAGCCAGGGCACGGCGGCGGGTGACGGTCATGGAGTCTCCTTGCGGTTGTTATGGGGAGGGGTGGCGATCTTGTCGTCGCCTGGAATCAGAACTGGTAGCGCCGCAGGCCCCCATCCACCGGAATCACGGCGCCGGTGATGTAGGAGGCCAGCGGGCTGGCGAGAAAGCATACGAGATGCGCGAGGTCCTCGGGCTCGCCGTAACGGCCCATCGGGATCTCGTGCTCGCACTGCCACTGCCGGTACTCGGGCGTGTAGTTGCGGTAGATCTGCTCGGAGTGGATGCGCCCGGGAGGGATGCAGTTCACGGTGATGCCATGCGGACCGACCATGCGTGACAGACCCTTGGCCCAGCTGTGCAGCCCGGCCTTGGCGCAGAAGGCACCGTTGACATGCTCGGGCTCGCTCTTGCCCGTGAGGTTGACGATGCGGCCCCAGCGCCGCTCGATCATGGCGTCCACGAGGGCGTCGGCGAGCTGGCGCGGGCGGTGGAAGTTCAGCGTGATCGCCTCCTGCCACTGCGCCTCGCTCACGTGCAGTTCCTTGAAGCTGCGCGAGCCGCCCGCGTTGTTGACCAGGATGTCCACGTGGCCGAGGCCGGCGCGGGCCGCATCGGCCACGCGCACGGCGGCGTCCTCGGCGTACATGTCCTGCTCGATCAGCACGGGTTCATGGCCACCGGCAGCGACGATCTCGGCGGCAAGGTCGCGCAGCTTGTCGACGCGGCGCGCCGTGACGGCCACGCGCACGCCCTCGGCAGCCAGTGCGCGGGCGATGCCCCGGCCGATGCCCACGCTGGCACCGGTGACAAGGGCAGTACGGTCTCTGAGTTGAAGGTCCATGGGGGCCTCAGGCGGGCGTCGCGTACTGTTCGGTGTCCACCTCCGCCTGCGACGTGGCGGGGTAGCGAGGGCCGCAGACATCTGCCAGCGGGAAGAGCGCCTGCGCCGCATCGAAGAGCTCCGGGGCGATGCGAAGCCCGGCGGCTGCGACGTTCTCGCGCAGGTGCGGCAGGCTCGTGGTACCGGGAATCGGGATCACGTCCGGGCCGCGCGCCAGCAGCCAGGCCAGCGCGAAGGCGGCCGGGCGGCAGCCGGCTTCCTCGACGATGGCACGCAACTGCGCGAGGCGCTCGAGGTTGCGCTGCCAGGTCTGGCCCACGAAGCGCGGGTTCGTGCGCCGCAGGTCGCCCGAGTGGAGTGCGGAAGTGTCGAGCGGGGTCTCGGCGAAGTAGCCACGCGCCACGGGGCTGAAGGCAACGAAGGCCACGCCGAGCTCGCGGCAGGCCTGCAGCACCGCGATCTCGGGGTTGCGCGTCCACAGCGAGTACTCGGACTGCAGCGCGGCGATCGGGTGCACGGCATGTGCGCGGCGCAGCGTCGCGGCCGAGACCTCGCTCAGGCCGAGCGCCCTCACCTTGCCCGCCTCCAGGAGGCGCACCATCGCGCCCACCGAGTCCTCGATGGGCACGGACATGTCCCAGCGGTGCAGGTAGTAGAGGTCGATCACGTCGG
>CAILKA010000178.1 GCA_903834645.1 uncultured beta proteobacterium | reverse complement strand
GCTCTGCAGCGCGCCGATGGGGTCGAGCTCGGGGTCTGCCGTGGGCGCGATGGGCAGCTGCGCGCCGGGGGTGCCCGGTGGCGCGGCCAGCAGCACGCTGGCGCCGCGCTCGCGCAGCCGCGCGGCGAGCTCCAGCAGCCCGGCCTGGGCCGGGCCGCGCGGGGCGAGCACCAGCAGCGTGAAGCCCTCCTCGACGAGGGCGATCGGGCCGTGCTGCACCTCGGCGCCGGAGAAGGCCTCGGCCTGCACGCCGCACAGCTCCTTGAGCTTGAGCGCCATCTCCATCGCCACCGGCCAGCCCGTGCCGCGGCCGATCACGTAGAGCTGTCGGGCTTCGCGCAGCACGCCGATGGCGGGCGACCAGTCCAGGCCTGCGGCTTGTTCGAGCGCCTGGGGCAGGTGGTGCAGGGCTTGCCACAGGGTCGAGCCTGGGCTGCGGTCGCTGCCTGCATCGGATGTTGTCACGGCCTCCCAGCTGGCGACGAAGGCCGCGCCGGCGACGAGCTGGCAGATGCAGCTCTTGGTGGCAGCCACGCTGGTTTCCGGGCCGGCCTGCAAGGCGAAGACACGCTGCGCGGCCTGCGCCAGGGGGGACTGCGCATCGTTGACGAAAGCCACCGTGCGTGCCCCGCGGGCTGCAAATTCGCGCAGCGGCTCCACCAGATCCGGGCTCTGGCCGGATTGCGAGAAGGCCAGCGCGAGCAGGCCATCGCAGGCAATGCGCGCACGGTGCAGCGTGACGAGCGACATGGGCAGCGATGTCACGAGCCGGCCCAGGCGCGCCATCACCAGGTAGCCGGTGTAGAGCGCAGCGTGGTCGGAGCTGCCGCGCGCCAGTGTGAGGATCGACTGCGGAGGCTGCGCCCGCAGCCCCTGCCCAAGCTCCTCGAAGAGCGGCGCGGCGTGCGCGAGCAGCCGCGCCACGGCCTGCGGGGCCTGCCTGGCCTCCCGAGCCATGCGCGAGGTCATCGGTGGCTCCTTGCCCAGGCTCAGCGCGCCAGCGGCGGCTGAGAAGGCGCGTGTGCCCCACCCGCGGCGACGCGGCCAGCCAGGTAGGTCCAGACAAAGGTCGCCGCCGCGCAGGCCGTGAGCTCCGCGTGGTCAAAGGGCGGCGCCACCTCGACGCAGTCCATGCCCACGAAGGGCAGGTCCTGCAACTCCTCGATGAAGGTGAGCACCTGCGCCGTGGTCAGCCCCCCGGGCTCGGGCGTGCCGGTGCCCGGGGCGAAGGCCGGGTCCAGGCAGTCGATGTCCAGGCTCAGGTAGACCGGCGCCGCATCGTGCGTGACGAGGCGCTCGCGCATCTGGGCGAGCACGCCGGCGAGCTGCCGCGGGCTCTCCAGGCCGCGCAACTCACGCGCCGTGTAGATCAGCCCGCCCTGCGTGCGCACGTACTCGCGCGCCTCGCGGTCGCCCGCGGAGCGGATGCCCAGCTGAACGAAGCGCTCGGGCACGACAAGCCCCTCGCTGATCGCCTCGTAGACCCAGGTGCCGTGGCCGCTGGGTTCGCCGAAGTGGTCGCGCCAGGTGTCGCAGTGCGCATCGAAATGGATCACCGACAGCGGTCGGCCCTGCTGCGCGCGCAGTGCGCGCAGCAGCGGCAGCGTCACGGAGTGATCCCCGCCCAGCCACACCATGTGGTGCTGTGCCAGCAGGGCGGGCGCAAGCCGTGCGAGCTGCGCGCGCATGTCGGCCAGGCTCGTGTTGGGCAGGGGCAGGTCGCCGAAATCCAGCAGCTGGCTCGTTGGGCTGCAGTCGAAGTGCGGGTGGATGGCGTCGCACAGCATGTGGCTGGCCTGCCGGATGGCGCGCGGGCCAAAGCGAGCGCCGGGGCGGTTCGTGGTCGATCCATCCCAGCACAGGCCGGCCAGGCCGAAGGTTCGGGTGCTCGGATCACCCCCGCGGAAGGCGCGCAGGAAGCTGGCCTGGTCCAGGAATGCGAACTCGTGCTGCCCGGGTGTTGCCGCGGTGGGACTGTCGGGGGAGGTGCTCACGGGATCGGGCTTGTTGATGCGCTGCGTCGGGCGCTAGTGTGCCTCGGCTCGGACGCGGCGAGAGCCTTTGCGCCCGGCAGGTTCCGGACGGCTCATGGCCGCAGTGGCTGCACGTGTGCCGGCAAGCCGCCAGAATGCGCCTTCGACTTCCCCGACCTCCGCCCCCCCTGCCGCATGAGCTCCCCCACGCCCCCCGCCAGCATCCCCGCCACCCTGCAAGCCATCCGTGCGCGCGAGCCTGAGATCGGGGCTTTCGCGGCCCTGGTCGACGAATCGGACCTGCCGTTGACGCCCATCGACGGCCCGCTGGCCGGCGTTGCCGTGGGTGTGAAGGACATCTTCGACACGAGCGACCTGCCCACCGCCTACGGCGCGCCCTCGATCTACCCGCCTGCTACCGCGCGGCACGATGCAGCCATCGTTTCGGCGCTGCGGCGAGCCGGGGCGGTCGTCGTGGGCAAGACGACCACCACCGAATTTGCCTTCCTGCACCCCACCGCCACGCGCAACCCGCGTGCGCCCGGGCGTACGCCTGGCGGTTCATCGGCCGGATCGGCCGCGGCGGTGGCCGCTGGGGTGATCCCGCTGGCCGTGGGCACGCAGACAGGTGGTTCCGTGATCCGGCCCGCGTCCTACTGCGGCGCGGTGGGCTACAAGCCCACGTTTGGCTGGCTGCCTACGAGTGGGCTGAAGTGCTTCTCGTGGTCGCTCGACACGGTGGGTCTCTTCACGCAGTCGGTGTCCGCCATGCGCGAGTACGCGCAGGTGCTCACGGGGCGTGTGCTGGCGGCCGAGTCGCGCCCCCTGGTGGTGGGCGTGGTGCAGGAGTACCCCTGGGGGGCACCCTCGGCCGGCATGCAGCGCGCCCTCGAGCAGGCCTGCCGCCTGCTGCGCGAGGCCGGGCACACGGTGCGCCCGCTCGTGCTGCCCCCGATCGGCAGCTCGGCCTTTCACGCCCATGCCGATGTGCAGGGCTGGGAAGCGACGACGGCGCTTGACTGGGAGTGGCGCCACCACCGCGACGAGCTCTCGACCGAGCTGCGTGACTACCTGGTGGAGGCCCGGGCGGTGTCTGCGGGTGGCTACGAGCGTGCCCAGGGCGTGGCCGCACAGGCGCGGCACGAGCTGGCGCAGTGGCTCGAAGGCTGCGACGTGCTGCTCACGCCCAGCGCGCCGGGCGAGGCGCCCGAGGGCTTTGGAAGCACGGGAGCCTCCACGTTCAACCGGCTGTGGACGCTGCTGGGCTGGCCCTGCGTGAGCGTGCCGGGGCTGGTGGGCGAGCAGGGTGCGCCGCTGGGCATGCAGCTCATCGGGCGCTTGGGCGAGGACGCGTGCGTGCTCGAGGCGGCGCACAGGCTCGAGCGGCTGCTCGGCTAGTTCATCCGCCCCACCAGTTCGCCAGCCACGGCATCCACAGCGAAGCCAGCAGCACCTGCAACGCCAGCGCCAGGCCCGCGTAGGCGCCGGCATCGGGGTGCACCTGCATCGCGCGCGCCGCGCCGATGCCGTGCGAGGTGGTGCCGAGTGCGAAGCCGCGCACCGACCAGTCGTGCACGCGCAGCAGCCCGAAGAGCGCTTTGGCGCTGACCGCCCCGACCATGCCCGTGAGCACGGCAAAGACGGCCGCCATGGCCGGCACGCCGCCCAGCCGGTCGGCCAGGCCCATGGCCACGGGAGCCGTCACGGACTTGGGCACGAGCGAGCGGATCACCTCTCCCGGCAGGTCGAGCATCAGGCCCAGGCCGATGGCCGTGGCCACCGTCGCCACGCCGCCGGCCAGACCAGCCAGCACCAGGCGCAGCCCGCGCGCGCGCAGTTCGGCGCGGCGCTGCCACAGCGGCCAGGCCAGCGCCACCACCGCCGGGCCCAGCAGCACGTGGATGAACTGCGCGCCGGCGAAGTAGCTCGGGTAGCTCGTGCCCGTGAGCACGAGCGCCGAGCCGATCGCCACCACGCTCCACAGCACCGGATTGGCCCAGGGCGCCTGCCCCAGGCGCTCGTAGACGGCCTGCGCCACGACGTAGGTCACGAGCGTGGCCGTCAGGCCAAAGAGGGGCGTGGAGGCGAGATAGATCCAGAGTTCGACGAAGTCAGCCACGGCTGCTCTCCTGCGTGCCTGCTGCAGTGGCCGCTGCATCGCCGCTGGTGGCACTTGGTGGTGTGCGCAGCAGCGCGCGCAGCACGAGCGCCGTCACCGCCATGCCCACCCAGGTGGAGAGCACGATCACCGCCAGCAGCCGCCAGCCCACTGGCGCGAGCGCACCCAGGTGCACGATCACCCCCACGCCCACTGGCACAAAGAGCAGCGACAGGTGCTGCAGCAGCACGGCGGCCACCGCCCCGACGCGCAGCGCCACCGGGGCCCAGCCCAGCAGCGGCAGCAGCATGGCCAGGCCCAGCACCGGCCCGGGAAGGGGCAGGGCCAGGGCGCGGACCAGCAGTTCGCCGGCGGTCTGCAGCAGGAGGAGCAGGGCCAGGCCCTGCAGGGCGTTCATGGGTGCATGTCCCCTGTGTGGTCTGCTCGATGGCAGCTATCCGCCAACCATCATGCGCTGAAGCTGCCCGGGTGTGCGGCGTGCATCTTGTGCATGCCTGAACTCAATGGGGGGCCAGGAAAGGCGCTACAATGCAAGGCTCAGTCGCGGGGTGGAGCAGTCTGGTAGCTCGTTGGGCTCATAACCCAAAGGTCGCAAGTTCAAATCTTGCCCCCGCAACCACGAAAACAGTAGCTAAATCAACGAGTTAGCTGCGAAGCGGAAGCCACCCAAGCGGGTGGCTTTTTGCTTTGTGACGAGGTTTGTGACGAGGTCTGTGTCGTCACAAGCCGCCGAGCAGGGCCGAAATGACCATTGGGCTCTGTGCCAAACCCCAGACCCTTGGGTTTTGTGAGCTTGGGTC
>CAILKA010000177.1 GCA_903834645.1 uncultured beta proteobacterium | reverse complement strand
CCAGCAGAAGGCGCTGGTCGTTGGGGATGTTGATGGCCTTGGCCGTCTCCACGACGCGCGAGACGTCCGCCGGGTTCACCTCGCGGTTGTCGCGCACGATCACCATGCCGGTGGAGTTCTGGCCCCGGATGTGGCTGCCGGTGATGCCGGTGTAGACATGCGAGATCTTGCAGGCGGCCATCATCTCGGCCTCCTTGAGCGCCTGCTGGATGCTCTGCACCGTCGCCTCGATGTTGACCACCACGCCACGCTTGAGGCCGTGTGTGCCGGCCACGCCCAGGCCGGCCAGGCGCAATTCGCCGCCCGGCAGGATCTCGGCCACCACGACCATCACCTTGGCCGTGCCGATGTCCAGCCCGACGACGAGATCCTTGTATTCCTTGGCCATCTGTGGGTTGCGTCAGTTGCTGCGCGCCGTGCCGGGCGCGGTGGCGGTGGTCATGCCGCGGATACGCACGGCGTAGCCGTCCGGGTGGCGCAGGTCGGCGCGCACGAAAGGGCCGCCGTAGTGCCGCGCCACCTGGGGTACGGTGCGCACGAAGCGCTCGGCGCGAGCGACGACCTCGGGGTCGCTGCCGCGCCCGAGCTCGATCTCTGCGTCGTTGTCCAGCCGCACGCTCCACGAGCCGCGCCCGGACAGCTGCAGCCGCTCGATGTCACGGCCCAGCGGCTCGAGCACGCCACGCAGGCGCTCGCGCATCGCCAGCATGCGCTGCGAGCTGCCCGCAGGCCCGGCCAGCACGGGCAGGCCCTCGTCCTCGATCTCGCCGATGTTGGCCTCGAACACCTCGCCGTGGCTGTTGACGAGCCGCTCGACGGCGGACTCGCCCTCCCACAGCGCCACTGCCCGGTGCTCCTCCAGACGCACGGCCAGCCGGTCGGGCCACACGCGGCGCACGACGGCGCGGCGCACCCAGGGTACCGACTCGAAGGCGCTGCGCGCCTGCTGCAGGTCGATGCCCAGCAGGTTGCCCGACAACCGCGGCAGCGCCACCGCCCGCGCAGCCGAGGCGCTGGCCCGCGTGAGCTCGCCCTCGAGCTCGATGCCCCGGATCGGGAGCCAAGGCGCACGCAGCAGCCACGTCAGCCCGGCAGCCACCAGCACCGCGCCAGCCAGCACGACCACGCTGGCGCTCACGGCGTTCATCAGCCGCACGTCAGCCGGCACAGCCGAAGCCAGGGCAGCCGCCATCAGCAAGCCCCTCCCGAGGAGGGCGCCGGCGCAGGCCGGGGAGGCGCATCGAGCGCGGCGTCGGCCAGCAGGCGCAGGCACAGCTCCTCGTAGGAAATGCCGGCGGCGCGGGCCGACATCGGCACGAGCGAGTGCCCGGTCATGCCCGGGGAGGTGTTCATCTCGAGCAGGAAGATGCTGCGGTCGCTTGCGCGCAGCATCAGGTCGGCGCGCCCCCAGCCGCGGCAGCCCAGGGCCCGGTACGCTGCCAGCGTCAGGCGCTGCACCAGGGCCTCGTCGGCCGCCGACAGGCCGCTGGGGCAGCGGTAGACGGTGGCGTCGGAGTAGTACTTGTGCTCGAAGTCGTAGTTGCCGGCCGGCGCCTCGATGCGCACCACCGGAAGCGCAGAGGCGGCGGGGCCAGTGCCCAAAACAGGGCACGTGAGCTCGACCCCGTCGATGAACTCCTCGCACAGCACGTCGGGGTCGTATTGTGCAGCCAGGCGGACCGCTTCGGCCATCTGCGAGTAACCCTGCACCTTGGTCACGCCGATCGAGGATCCCTCCCGCGGCGGCTTGACGATGAGCGGCAGGCCGAGTTCGTCGGGCACACGCACCAGGCGCTCCCGCGGCTGCTCGCCCGGTTCCAGCCGCACCCAGCGGGGCGTGGGCAGGCTCTCGGCCGCCCACACACGCTTGGTCATCACCTTGTCCAGCGCGATGGCGCTGGCAAGCACGCCCGAGCCGGTGTAGGGAATGCCCAGGAGCTCGAGCGCACCCTGCACCGTGCCGTCCTCGCCGTGGCGACCGTGCAACGCGATGAAGACACGCGCGAAATGCTCGCGCCGCAACTCGCTCAGGTCGCGCTCGGCCGGATCGAAGGCATGTGCATCCACGCCCTGGGCGCGCAACGCCTGGAGCACACCCGTGCCCGACATCAGTGACACCTCACGCTCGGCGCTCGTGCCACCCATCAGCACGGCCACTCGGCCGAGGGTCGACACATCGACAGCAGGCCTCATGCCACCTCCCCGGTCCCGGCCTGGACGAGGCGGCGCGGCACGCCGCTGATGGAGCCGGCACCCATCGTGATCACCACGTCTGCGTCACGCGCTGTCTGCGCAATGGCCGCCTCGAGCGCCTCCACCGACTCGACGAAGAGCGGGTCGACACGGCCGGCCACGCGCAGCGCACGCGCCAGCGCGCGGCCGTCGGCGGCCACGATCGGGGCCTCGCCGGCCGGATAGACCTCGGTCAGGAGCACGGCGTCGAAGCGACCCATCACGGCCACGAAGTCCTCGAAGCAGTCTCGCGTGCGCGTGTAGCGATGCGGCTGGAAGGCCAGCACGAGCCGCCGCCCGGGGAAGGCACCTCGTGCGGCCTCGCGCACGGCGTCCATCTCCACCGGGTGGTGGCCATAGTCGTCCACGAGCGTGTAGTGGCCGCCTCCGGCGCAGGGCAGCTCGCCATGGCGCTGGAAGCGCCGCCCCACGCCCGCGAAGCCCGCCAGCGCCCGCACCACCGGTTCGTCGGCCACGCCCAGCTCGCGCGCCACGGCAATCGCCGCCAGGGCATTGCGCACGTTGTGCACGCCCGGCAGGTTCAGCGTCACGGCCAGGTCGGGCCAGGCGCGATTGGCGCGCGTGTCGCGCTGGCGCACGGTGAAGCGCATGCGTCCGCCCGGCTCGGCCTGCACCGCGCACGCGCGCAGTTCGGCCGAATCGTCGAGCCCGTAGCCGAGCACCGGACGCGAGACCATCGGCAGGATCGCACGCACGCCCGGGTCGTCCACGCAGACGATGGCGCGCCCGTAGAAAGGCAGCCGGTGCAGGAAGTCCACGAACACCGTGCGCAGGCGCGACAGGTCGTGCCCGTAGGTGTCCATGTGGTCGGCGTCGATGTTGGTGACCACGCTCATCACCGGGCTGAGGTGCAGGAACGAGGCGTCGCTCTCGTCGGCTTCCACCACGATGTGCTCGCCCGCGCCCAGGCGCGAGTTCGTGCCCGCGCTCTCGAGCTTGCCGCCGATGACGAAGGTCGGATCCAGCCCCGCCTCGGCCAGCACGCTCGCCACGAGCGAGGTGGTGGTGGTCTTGCCGTGCGTGCCGGCGATGGCGATGCCCTGCTTCAGGCGCATGAGCTCGGCCAGCAGCACGGCACGCGCCACCACCGGGATGCGGCGCGCACGCGCCGCCACGACCTCGGGGTTGTCGCCCTTGACGGCGCTGGACGTGACCACCGCCTGCGCGCCTTCGATGTGCGCGGCCGCATGGCCGAGGTGCACCTCCACGCCAAGGTCACCCAGGCGCTGCGTGACGGCGCTTGCTTGCGCATCCGAGCCCGAGACCTTGTAGCCGAGGTTGTGCAGGATCTCGGCGATGCCGCTCATGCCGGCTCCGCCGATGCCCACGAAGTGGATGTGACGCAGCGCGTGCCTCATGCCACGAGCCTTTCGATCGCATCGGCCAGACGCTGCGTCGCGTGCGGCCGGGCAAGCGCGCGCGCGCGCTGCGCCATGGCGAGCAGCCGGGGGCGGTCCAGGCTCTCGAGCAGCGTGGCCAGCCGGGCCGCCTCCAGCTCCGCCTGCGGCAGGTGCAGCGCCGCCTCGTGCGCAGCCATCCACGCGGCGTTGTCGCGCTGGTGCGAGGTGGTGCTCACCACCAGCGGCACGAGGATCGCCGCGACGCCGGCTGCGCACAGCTCGCTCACCGTGATGGCCCCGGCGCGGCACAGCACGACATCGCAATGCGCCAGGCGCTGCGGCATGTCCTCTAGGAAGGGCAGCACCTGCGCGTCGACGCCGGCGGCGGCATAGGCCTGGCGCACGGCCTCGCAGTCGGCTGTGCCGGTCTGGTGCACGACCTGCGGACGCCGTGCGGGCTCGAGCCGCGCCAGCGCGGCAGGAACCGTCTGGTTGAGCACGCGCGCCCCGAGGCTGCCGCCCACCACGAGCAGCCGCAGCGGGCCCTGGCGGCCGGCCAGGCGCAGCTCCGGCTCGGGCAGGGCCTCGATCGCCTGACGCACCGGGTTACCGGTGACGATCGCGCGCGTGTCGGCGTGCGCGACAGGCCCGTCGAAGCCGAAGGCGATCACATCGGCCACCGGCTTCAGCGCGCGGTTGGACAGCAGCAGCGTCGCATCGGCGTTGACCAGCACGAGCGGGCGGCCGAGCAGCGAGGCCATGAGCCCGCCGGGAAAGCACACGTAGCCGCCCATGCCGAGCACCGCGCTGGCGTGGCGGGCACGCAGGATGCGCAGGCACTCCCAGAAGGCCACGAGCAGCCGCAGCCCGCCCGTGGCGGCGTGCACCCACCCCTTGCCCCGCAACCCGGAAAAGCCGATTGCGTCGAGCGCGATGCCGGCCGGTGGCACGAGCCGGTTCTCCATGCCCTGGCGCGTGCCGAGCCAGCTCACGCTCCAGCCGCGTTGGCGCATCTCCTGGGCCATGGCCAGGCCCGGCATCACGTGGCCGCCGGTGCCCGCAGCCATGATCACGAGGTGGCGGGCGGCGCTCACACCCGCCCTCCCCGCATCAGCGTGCGGTTTTCCATGTCCACGCGCAGCACGATCGCCAGCGCGATCAGGTTCATCAGGATGGCCGAGCCGCCATAGCTCATCAGCGGCAGCGTCAGCCCCTTGGTCGGCAGCACGCCCAGGTTCACGCCCATGTTGATGAAGGCCTGCACGCCCATCCATACACCTATGCCCTGGCACAGCAGCCCGGCGTAGACCCGGTCGAGCGCAATGGCCTGGCGGCCGATGGCCACGATCCGGCGCGTGAGCCAGAAGAAGGCCACGATGACACTCGCCACCCCGATGAGCCCGAGTTCCTCGCCGATGACGGCGAGCAGGAAGTCGGTGTGCGCCTCGGGAAGGTAGTGCAGCTTCTCCACCGAGCTGCCCAGGCCCTGCCCGAAGATCTCGCCACGGCCGAAGGCAATCAGCGAGTGCGTGAGCTGGTAGGCCTTGCCCTGCGCGTAGACAGGGTTCCAGGGGTCCAGGTAGGCCAGGATGCGGCCGCGGCGCAGGTCATCGAAGGCGATCATGACGGCGAAGACCGTCACGATGATGCCGGCGATCAGGAAGAACATGCGCGCGTTCACGCCCCCCAGGAACAGCACCGACATCGCGATCGTGGCGATGACGATGAAGGCACCCATGTCGGGCTGGCGCAGCAGCAGCACGCCGACGAAGGCCACCGCCACCGCCATGGGCCACACCGCACGGATGAAGTGCTCGCGCACCTCCATCTTGCGCACCATGTAGTTGGCCGCGTACATGGCGATGGCCAGCTTGGCGAGCTCGGAGGGCTGGAAGTTGATGACTCCCAGCGGGATCCAGCGGCGCGAGAAGTTGACGACCTTGCCGATGAAGGGCACGAGCACCACCACCAGCAGCACGATCGCCAGCACGAACACGTGCGGCGCCCAGCGCTCCCAGAACGCGGTGGGTATCTGCACCACGACGAGCGCCAGCACCAGCGCCAGGGCCATGGACATCGCGTGGCGCGTGAGGAAGAAGGTCGAGGCGTATCGGGAGAACTTCGGGTTGTCCGGCAGCGCCACCGAAGCCGAATACACCATCACCAGGCCCAGGGCCAGCAGCGCCAGCACGCAGGCCACGAGGGCCTGGTCGAAACCCGCGGCACGGGCCACGCCGCCGCGGGCGGGCTCGATGCTGACCCGCACCGGCAGCGACATCGCGGCCTCGGGATGCGCCCGACTTCGCACACGCGCCGACCAGCGCGACAGCAGCGAAGACTCGGCCTGTGCGCTCAAGCTGCCACCCCCCCGCGCTCCGCGGCGAGCGCGTGTACGGCCTCGACGAAGACCTCGGCCCGGTGGCCGTAATCCCTGAACATGTCCAGGCTCGCGCAGGCGGGGCTCAGCAGCACGGCGTCGCCCGGCTGCGCCTGCTCGAAGCACCAGCGCACCGCCTGCGGCAGGTCGGCGTGTGCCTGCAGCGGCACCCCGCAACCCGACAGCGCGGCGGACAGCGCAGGCACATCTCGCCCGATGAGCGCCACCGCGCGCGCGTGGCGCGCGACGGGAGCTGCCAGCGGTGCGAAGTCCTGCCCCTTGCCGTCGCCTCCCAGGATCAGCACGAGCCGCGCCGGCGCGCGGTCCGCGCCCAGGCCCTCGAGGGCCGCCACCGTGGCGCCCACGTTCGTGCCCTTGCTGTCGTCGAAGGCCTCCACGCCGTCGAGCTCGGCCACCGACTGGACGCGATGGGGCTCGCCGCGGTACTCGCGCAGCCCGTGCAGCATGGGCGCCAGGGGGCAGCCGATGGCGCTGGCCAGCGCCAGAGCCGCCAGCGCGTTGGCAGCGTTGTGACGGCCGCGCAGGCGCATCGCATCGGCCGGCATCAGCCGCTGCACGTTCAAGGGCTCGTCGTCGCCCACGCCCGGGCGCACGCCCTCCTCCGGGGGCCGGGCCCGCACGAGCCAGGCCATGCCCGATTCCTGGACCAGCCCAAAGTCCCCCGGATGGCGGGGCGCGTGCAGGTCGAATCGCACCACCGTTCGCGCCGGTGCGGCTGCCGCGCGGCGCACCCCGCGCCGGGGCGCCGTCGCCTCGGAAGTCTGCGGGGCCATCGCCGCCACGACCGCGTCGTCGGCGTTGATCACCATCGTGCCGCGCGGCCCGAACACCCGCGCCTTGGCCGCCGCGTAGTCGGACATCGTGCCGTGCCAGTCGAGGTGGTCCTGGGTGACGTTCAACACCACTGCCGCATCGGGCTCGTAGGGTGCCGCCTCGTGCAGGTCATGCAGCTGGAAACTCGACAGCTCGAGCACCCACACCTGCGGCAGTGCGTCGGCGTCGAGCGCCTGTGCGAGGCTGTCGAGCATCGTCGGGCCGATGTTGCCGGCTGCGCGCACGCTGCGCCCCGCACGCTCGACCAGCAGCGCGGTGAGCGCCGTGGTGGTGGTCTTGCCATTGGTGCCCGTCACCACCAGCAGCCGGGGCGCATACCCGCGGGACTCGCGCAGCACGGCCAGCGCCTGCACGTAGAGGTCGAGCTCGCCTCCGATGCGCACGCCCGCCGCGCGCGCTACCTCCAGCACCCCAGCGACGGCAGCATCGTGCGGAGCCAGCCCCGGGCTCTTGAGCACCCAGTGCACGCCTGCGAGCGCCTGTGGTCCGAGCGTGCCGTGCAGACGGGTCGCGGAGGGCACGCGCTCGCGCAGCGCCGCAGCCTGCGGCGGCGCCTCGCGCGAATCCCAGACCTGCACCGCCGCGCCCTCGCGCGCGCACCAGGCGGCCATCGCCAGCCCCGAGGCTCCGAGGCCCAGCACCAGCACGGTCCGATCGGCGAGTGTGTTCAAGGGTGCGGCCTCAACGCAGCTTCAGGCTCGCCAGCCCGACCAGGCACAGCAGCATCGTGATGATCCAGAAGCGCACCACCACCTGCGTCTCGGTCCAGCCCTTCTTCTCGAAGTGGTGGTGCAGCGGCGCCATCAGGAACACCCGGCGGCCTTCGCCGTAGCGACGCCGCGTGTACTTGAACCAGCTCACCTGGATGATCACGCTCAGCGCCTCGGCCACGAAGATGCCACCCATGATGGCGAGCACGATCTCCTGGCGTGTGATCACGGCGATGGTGCCGAGTGCGCCCCCCAGTGCGAGTGCGCCGACGTCGCCCATGAAGACCTGGGCCGGGTTGGCGTTGAACCACAGGAAGGCCAGGCCCGCGCCGGCCATCGCGGCGCAGAAAATGAGGAGCTCGCCCGTGCCCGGGATGTGG
>CAILKA010000176.1 GCA_903834645.1 uncultured beta proteobacterium | reverse complement strand
CTGCCGGCCTGAGCCCGTCTGCCGGCGGCGGGCAGGGCCCGCCGTTGCCCGCCGTTGCCTGCATCACCCGCCCCCTCAAGGAGACCGCCATGTGCGGCCAGGAATCCAACAAGCAACTCTGCCGTGACTACTTCAAGGCCTTCCTCGCCCGCGACACCGGCTGGATGGCCCGCCACATCTCGCCCGACTTCGTCCGCCACGATCCCGGCCTGCCCTTCGCAGTCCAGGGCCCGCAGGGCGTGGCGCAGCTGCACGACGCCCTGCTGCCTGCGTTCCCCGACATGGAGCTGCCCCTGGAGGACTTCGTCGCCGAGGGCGAGAAGGTGCTGGTCCGGCTGCGGGTGAAGGGCACCCACACCGGGGCCTTCGGCGACATGCCGGCCACCGGGCGCGCGATCGACATCGGCGTGCTCGACCTCTTCCAGATCCGCGATGGCGTGCTGGTGGAGCACTGGGCGCTGCTGGACAACCTCGGCATGCTCAAGCAGCTCGGCGCGTTGCCGGCCTGAGCGCCGGGCGCGCGGTTCTCGGTCGCGAACACCCGGCCCCTCGCAGCCTGAGCGGCCGGCGCCTCAGCCCGGCGCAGGCTCGGCGGCGGCGCAGGCCTGCAGATGGGCTGCCAGGATGCCCAGCGGCGTCTGTTGCGGCGGGTGGCCGCGCACGCACAGCTGCATGCGTCGCAGGGCCCATTCATCGGACAGCGGCAGCACCCGCAGCTGCATGGCCGGCGCGAAGCCGCGCGCGGCGGCCAGGGGCAGGATGCCGATGCCGAGCTCGGCCTGGACGGCGCGGCAGACCGCCTCGAAGCTGCGCACCTGCACGCGCAGCGCCATGGGACGCATGGCCTGGGCGGCCTGCGCGGCCAGCAGGCGCGACAGCGTGCTGCTGCCTTCCAGGCCGACCAGGTCGCGCTCGAGCAGATCGGCGAAGGCCACCTGCTCGCCCTCGATGGCGTCATCGTCGCGCATCACCGCGGCAAGGTGGTCGCTGCGATACGGGCGGGTCCACAGCCCCGAGACATCGCAGCCCACCACCACCACCCCGAGATCGGCCTCACCGGCCCGCACCCGGCGCACCGCCTCCTCGCTCCAGCATTCCTCGAGCACCAGACGCACCTGCGGGTGCGCCGCCTGGAAGCGGGCGACATCGGCGGGCAGGAACTGGGTCATGGCCGAGGTGTTGCCATGGACCCTCAGCACGGTCTGGCGACCCGAGGCGTAGTTGCCCATCTCGGCGAGCATGTGGTGCACGCCGGCGATGATCTCGCGAGCCTGACTGAGCAGATGCTCCCCCGCCGGGGTGAGCTGCAGGCCGCGGGAATGGCGCTCGAACAGGGGCGTCCTGAACTGGTGCTCGAGCAGCGCGAGGCGACGGCTGGCCGCGGGCACCGTGATGTGGCTGGCCTCGGCGGCGCGGGTGAGGTTGCCGAGTTCGGCGGCCCGCACGAACAGGGACAGCGAGTCGAGGTCCGGGAGCATGGCGGGATTCTGGACGCGCCTTGCGACGCCGGCAAGGCGTCCGTCACCCGGTCGAAGCGCGGTTCATCGAGCCGGTCCCGTGCGGTTGCACGGTGTCGCGGCATGGG
>CAILKA010000175.1 GCA_903834645.1 uncultured beta proteobacterium | reverse complement strand
TCAGCGCGCATGCCGGTTGTCTCCGCCGCGTCCCATCATCCGGGACAGCACATCGCCGAAGGCGGCCGGGCGTGCCTCGCTGCCGCCTTCCTGCTGCTGGGGCGGCATCACGTGCAGGGTCTGAACGGAAGACGGCGTGAGCCCGAGCACGAGCCAGCGCCGGTCCTCGCCGCTGCCCACCTCGACCGTGACGATGCGGTGCGTGCCCGACAGTGGCAGCACGCCCACCGTGCGCCCGACCCCGCTGGCGGCCCCGGCGCCCACCGGCGTGCGCCGCAGCAGCCACAGCACCACCGGGATCGACGCCACGATCACGACGAGCCACATCAGCGGCACGACAAAGCTTTCCATGGCCGCGCCTACTGCTTGCTCAGGCGGCGCATGCGCTCGCTGGGCGTGACGATGTCGGTCAGGCGGATGCCGAAGCGTTCGTTGACGACCACCACCTCGCCCTGGGCGATCAGGTAGCCGTTGACGAGCACGTCCATCGGCTCGCCCGCCATCGCATCGAGCTCGAGCACCGAGCCCTGGGCCAGCTGCAGGATGTGCTTGATGGGAATCTTGGTGCGCCCGAGCTCCACCGTCAGCTGGACCGGGATGTCCAGGATGAGGTTGAAGTCGTTGCCGGCGCTGTTGCCCGTCAGGCCCGTGGGCGTGAAGTTGGCGAAGGAGGCGGGCGCGACGCTTTCGGCGACCTCGCTCGCCGCCGAACCGCCGCGTAGGGCGTCGTTCCAGCCGTCTGACATGGATGCTTCTTCCTCTATGGAGCCGATGTTCTCAGTTGACATGGTTCTCCTCTCCCAGCCAGCCTGGCAGGTCGTGGTTGTACAACTGGTCTACCTTGATCGAGTAGTGCCCGTTGCTGGTTCCGTAGTTGCAGGAGAACACGGGGACGTTGTCCACCTTGGCCTCGATGACCGGTGCAAGATCGAGTTCGATGAAGTCGCCCGGCTTGAAGGCCAGGAGCTGGCCGACCGTGGCGGGTGCGCGGGCGAGTTCCGCCACGAGATTCACCTCTGCCGACTGGATCTGGCTCTTGAGCAGGCCGACCCAGCGCCGGTCGGGTTCGCCCGAGTCGCCCTGGATCGTCGAGTACAGCGTGTCCCGGATCGGCTCGAGCGTGGAGTAGGGGATGCAGAAGTGGATCGTCCCGCTGATGTCGCCCACTTCCAGGGTGTAGGTCGACGAGACGATGATCTCGCTGGGCGTGGCGATGTTCGCGAACTGCGGCTGCATCTCCGAGCGCTGGTACTCGAAGTCGATCGGGTACACGCCCGCCCACGCCTTCTTGAACTCGGCGCAGATCACCTCGAGCAGGCGCAGGATCACGCGCAGTTCGGTGCCCGAGAAGTCGCGGCCCTCGATGCGGGTCTGGAACTTGCCGTTGCCGCCGAAGAGTGAGTCGATGACCGCGAACACGATGCTCGGGTCACACACGATCAGCCCGTTGCCGCGCAGCGGCTTGACCGAGATGATGTTGAAGTTCGAGGGCACGACGATGTCGCGCAGGAAGGCGCTGAACTTCTGCACCTTGGTGCCGCCGATCGTGATCTCGGGGCTGCGGCGGATCAGGTTGAACAGCCCGATGCGCAGGTTGCGCGCGAAGCGTTCGTTGATGATCTCCATCGTGGGCATGCGCCCACGGACGATCCGCTCCTGGTTGGCGATGTCGTAGGTTCGGATCTCCGGCTCGCCGCGCTCCTCGACCGGGTCGGCGAGTTCGCTGTCGCCCGAGATGCCCTGAAGCAGGGCATCGACCTCGTCCTGGGGAAGGATCTGCTGGCTCAGGTGAGTCCGGGTGGCCCGCGCCTGGCTACTGGATGATGAAGTTCGAGAAGTGCACGGCCACGATGGGCAGTGGCTCGGCGTCGGCGCGCTGTGCCGGCTTGGGCGGCGCCGGCTTGGCCACGGCAGGGGCTGCGGAGGCCGCCGCCGATGCCGCCGAGGCTGCTGCTGCTGCCGCTGCCGCCGCTGCCGCCGTCACGGCAGGAGCCGGCGGCACGAGGCCCTTGGTGCTCGCGCCGATGGCGCGCAGCGCCGCCACGTGCAGTTCGTAGGACAGGTACACCTTGCCCTGCGGGTCGATCAGCTCCTCGGCGGTGCGGGCCGTGAGCGTCATCAGCATGGCGCCCCGAACGGCCGGCATGAAGGCCTTGAGCTGCGAGGCGACCTTGTCGTCCGTCACCTCGAGCGACACCGTGACCTGCGCGAAGCGGTCGGCGTTCTTGTCGGCGAGGTTGACCGTGAAGGGCTCCATCGGCACGAACACCGGCAGCACCTTGGGGTCGCGCCGCTGCCCGGGTTCGCTCTCCTCCACGGCCTCCCCAGCCTGCTCGGCTGCGGCCTGCTTCTTCTTCAGAAAGATCATCACCCCAGCGCCTGCGCCGCCCAGCACCACGACGGCCGCCAGTGCGATGAGCAGCAGCTTCTTGAGGTTGCCCTTGGGCTTGGGTGCGTCTGCCGGGGCTTCGGCGGCGGCGGTGGACATTGGGATTCCTTGCTGCGTCGAGCGGCCCCGGATGGATGACCCGGGGCCTCGGATGTGAAGGAATTATCAGCAGCCCCCCCCGAGGCAAAGCCTTTGAAAGGGCCCGGAATACCCGCCAGACGCGGGCTCAGGCGTAGAGGTCCACCAGGCCGCGCTGCACGCGCGGCCGTAGTGCGGAAGCGGGATCGCGCAGCGCATCGCCTTCCGTCAGGGGCCCCGTGGCGTCCAGCCGGCTCGCCATGCGGTCTTCTGGCGAGCCCTCTCGGCTGCCGCCGCGGCCCTCCCGGGCCTGCTGGAAGACGCCGCCGCCCGTCATCGTGAGGCCAGCTTCGCCGAGCGCGGAGGCCAGCTGCTGCAGCGACTGCTCGAGCACCTGGCGCGTGCGCGCGTGCTCGGAGACGAACTCCACCTGCACCTGCTGGCCCATCACCGTCAGTTGCACGCCGATCGGCCCCATCTCCTGCGGGTTGATCTGCATGCGGGCCTGCTCGATGCCGTCCCGGGCCAGCACGCTGAGCTGCAGGCCCAGTGCCGGCGCGAAGGTTGGAGACTCGAGGGCAGGAGAGAGCGTGAAGTGCGGCACGGCATCGCCAGGCGTCGGGCCGGATGCGAGCGGGTCGGTCCCGCCGGCGGCGCCAGCGACAAGCGCCGGGCCCATGAGCCCGGACACGGGCTGAGGCGAGGTCGCAGACGGGGAGCCAGCCGAGGCTGCCGTGGCAGTTGAGGCAGCTGCGGCAGCTGAGGCAGCCGCTGCCGGGTTGGCCTGCCCCTGCAACAGGGCAGCCGCCTCGGCCGCCGGGCCCATGGAGGCGGCGCCGAGGGCCTGATCGGGCCGAGCGGCCAGCCGGTTGCGGGTGTCCTCGGATGGCACGCCGGAAGCGCCGCCTGTGCCCGAGTGGCCGGCACGGGCCGACAGGCCGGCGCCGACCCCCGAGGCGCGTGCCGCACGGCTGGCTGCGCCATCGAGGCCATCTGCGGCGTCGAGCCGGGCGAGCCCCTGGGTGGCTTCCCGGCCGGCGCGTACGCCCGGGCGTGCGCCCGGCTGGACGTTGGCGGGGGACCGGGACGAGGCCGTCTCGGAGGCGCCACGCTCGGGCGCGTGGCCGGGGGCCGCTTGCTCGGCAGCCGCCGGGGTGACACCCTGGGCGGCGCGCGACAGGAGGCGCGCGAGTTCATCGGAGCCAACTGCCTCTTCGTCCGGGCCTGCGGACGTGCCCCCTCGGCGCGCCGTGCGTGCCCGGCCGGCGGCTTCGGGGCGGGTGCCCTCGTCGGGCTCGGTGGGGGCTGCTTCGGGCTTCTCGGTGTCGGCGGCGGGGGCCGGGGCCTGTGCATCGCGCGCCTGGCGCGTGGCCTCGGCCAGCCGGGCGCCGAACGCCTCGCCTGGCCCCTCGCCGGCTGCCGTGTGCCGCGCTGCCATGGCGTGGGGCCGCGCACCGGCGGCGGCGGGCGGGGCAAGCAGGGCGTGTGGGGCGTTCAGGGCGGTCATGGCGCTCAGGGCAGGGGCGGGGGCGGTCGTATGCGGCGTCAGTCCTGCTCGGCCAGGCCGTGTGCAGGGCTCGTGGGCCAGCCCGAGGGGCGACCGAATTCGTCTTCACGCTTGCGCTCGCGGCGCGCCTCCTCGCGCTGAAGCTCGGCCAGGCGGCGCTCGATGAGCTTGCGCACGGCGGCCGCTCGCTGTTCGGCGGCCACCAGGGCCGCGCGGGAGCGTTCGACGGCCGTCTGGCGCTGGCCGAGGGTGAGCTGCTGCTGGGCGATGGCCTGGTCCAGGCGCGCCTTGAAGTCGCGGTAGCACTGGTAGACCTGCGGCGTCGTGGCCCGCGCAAACTCGGCACCCCAGCGGGCCAGGTACTCGGTGCGGTGCTCCTGCAGCAGGTTCAGCTGGGCCTCTGCGTAGGCGAGCCGGTCCTGGGCCTGCTTCAGGGCCAGGGCGGCGTCGTCGCGCAGGCCTTCTTCGCGCTGCAGCAGCGTGGCCAGGGCGCCGGGCGCGGAGGCGGTACTCATGGTTCAGGATCCGGAAGGTGCGTGCGTGAGCGGATGCATAGGCTTCAGCTCGACAGCGCCTGCGCCAGGTGCGACAGGCTCGAGTCGAGCCGGGATTGCTCCACCATGTCTTGCTGCAGGAACTGCTCGATGGCCGGCTGCAGCCGCACGGCGGCGTCGAGCTCGGGATCGTGTCCCGGGGCGTAGGCGCCGAGCTGGATGAGGTCGCGCGCCTTGTTGTAGCGCGCCAGCAGCTGGCGCAGCCGGCGCGCCGCCGCCACGTGCTCGCGCGAGGTGACGGCCGTCATCACGCGCGAGATGCTGCGCTCCACGTCGATGGCGGGGAAGTGCCCGGATTCGGCCAGCTCGCGCGACAGCACGATGTGGCCGTCCAGGATGCCGCGCGCGGCGTCGGCGATCGGATCCTGCTGGTCGTCACCCTCGCTGAGCACGGTGTAGAAGGCCGTGATCGAGCCCACCCCGCGCAAGCCGTTGCCCGAGCGCTCGACGAGCTGCGGCAGCTTGGCAAAGCAGCTGGGCGGGTAGCCGCGCGTGGCCGGCGGCTCGCCGATGGCCAGCGCCACCTCGCGCTGGGCCATCGCGTAGCGGGTCAGGCTGTCCATGAGGAGCAGCACGTGGCGGCCCTGGTCACGGAAGTGCTCGGCCACAGCGGTGGCGTAGCTGGCGCCCTGCAGGCGCACGAGCGGAGGCGCATCGGCCGGCGCGGCCACCACGACACTGCGCTGGCGTCCTTGCTCGCCCAGGATGTCCTCGATGAACTCCTTGACCTCGCGTCCGCGTTCGCCGATCAGCCCCACGACGATGACGTCGGCGGCGGTGTAGCGCGCCATCATGCCCAGCAGCACCGACTTGCCCACGCCCGTGCCGGCAAACAGGCCGATGCGCTGGCCCCGCCCGACGGTGAGCAGCGCGTTGATGGCGCGCACACCCGTGTCCAGGGGTTGGCGGATCGGATCGCGGTCCATCGCGTTGATCGGGCGGCGGCTCATCGGCTCGTCGTGCACCGAGCCCAGCGGCCCTTCGCCGTCGATGGGAACGCCGTGCGAGTCGACGACTCGGCCCAGCAGGCCGTCGCCCATCGGCAGGTGCAGCCCGCGGTCCTCGGTGCGTCGCCACGGATGCTGCGGCTGGCCGAAGCGCGGAGGCTGGCAGGGCAGGGCGCGCGGCACGACGCGCGCGCCGCTGCTCAGCCCGTGCACCACGCCGGTGGGCATCAGGAAGGCGCGGTTGCCGTTGAAGCCCACCACCTCGGCCGTCACGGGGGGGTGGCCGTCACCCATCACCTCGCACACCGAGCCCACGGGCGCACGCACCCCGGCCGCCTCGAGCACGAGCCCGGTCACGCGCACCAGCGTGCCGCTCACGGCCAGCTCCTGCTGCGTGCCGGCGAATTCCTGCAGCTCGGCCAGGAAGCGATCCCAGCGCCTGCTGCGCTCGGCGTGCCGCTCGGCATGACGTTCGGCCTCGCGCGACTGCAGATCCTGCGTCATGCGCCAGCCCCCGGGCCTTCGGCGGCGGCCGGGTTCGACCAGGCCACGGCGATGCCCATCGCGGCGCAGGCGTTGGCCCAGCGCGTCTCGAGCGTGGCGTCGACCGAGTCGGCGTCGGAGCGCACCGAGCAGCCCCCGCGCGAGATGGACGGATCGGCCTGCACGCGCGCGCCGCGCGCCTGCAGGATCTCCGCGGCGCCCGCCGCGACGAACTGCAGGTCTTCCGGGTTCACGTGCACGACGACGTGCCGCGCGCTGGTCTGCACGGCCTGGATGGCCTGTTCGGCGAGCTTGGCCACGAGCTCGGGCCGGCTCGCCAGCTCCATGCGCAGCACCTGGCGTGCCAGCAGTACGGCCGATCGCCCCACCGCCTGCGCCATCGTCGCCTCCAGCTCGTCGAGCTGACGGTCGAAGGCCGCCACGAGCGAGCCGATCTCCGAGCTGGCTTGCGAGACGAAGCTCTGGCGCAGGCTCTCCAGCGCCGACAGGCCGTCTCGGTAGCCCTCCTGGTAGCCCTCCTGGCGGGCTTCGTCCACCAGGACGCGCCAATCCTCCTCGGTGGGCGCGAAGCCCTCGCGAGCACGCCCGCGGGCACGCTGCTCGGGGTCGTCCAGGTCGCCGGGCTTCCAGCGCTGGAAGTCTCCGAGCTCCTCGCGCGGGATGAAGCGGGTGTAGGGAGAGGCTGCCTTGCCCCCCTGGGGCGGCGGCACGTTCGGAAAAGGCTTGCTGCTATATGAATTGGTCATCGCCACCGCCAGGAAGCTGGATCTGGCCCTCTTCCACGAGGCGCCGCACCGTCTTCAGGATTTCCTTCTGTTCGGCTTCCACCTCGGAGACGCGCACGGGCCCGCGCGATTCCAGATCCTCGCGCAGCGTCTCGGCCGCGCGGGTGGACATGTTCTTGAACACGAGCTCGCGCAGGTCCGGGTTTGCGCCCTTGAGGGCCACCACGAGCGACTCCGACTGGACCTCGCGCAGCAGGGCCTGGATGCTCTTGTCGTCGAGCTTGACGACATCGTCGAAGCCGAACATGTTGTCCATGATCTTCTGCGCCAGATCGCCGTCGCTGTCGCGGATGTAGTCGAGCACGGTGGTCTCGATGCTGCTGCCCAGCAGGTTGAGCACCTCCGCCGCCGCCTTCACGCCGCCGAACTTGTTCTTCTTGGAGCGGTCGCCGCCGGAGAGCATCCGGTTGAGCACCTCGTTGAGGTCCTTCAGCGCCGAGGGCTGGATGCTGTCGAGCGTGGCGATGCGGATCAGCACCTCGTTGCGCTGGCGCTCGGTGAACTGGCGCAGGATCTCGCTGGAGTGCGCGTGCTCCAGGTGCACGAGGATCGCCGCCACGATCTGCGGGTGCTCGTTGCGCAGCAGCTCCGCCACCGACAGCGGATCCATCCATTTCAGGCTCTCGATGCCCGTGACATCGTTGCCCTGCAGGATCCGGTCGATGAGCAGGTTTGCCTTGTCCTCGCCCAGCGCCTTCATCAGCACGCTGCGCACATAGGCGTCGCTGTCGGGCAGCAGCAGCCCGGACTCTCCCGTGAGCTCGTGCACCTTGTCGAGCACGCGCTCGAAGCGCTCCTTGGGCACCGCCTGCATGCGGGCGATCGTCTCGCCCAGGCGCTGCACCTCCTTGGGCACGAGGAACTTGAAGACCTCGGCGGCCTCCTCCTCGCCCAGAGCCATCAGCAAGATGGCGGCTTCCTCCACCCCCTGGGTGGTGCTTTCCTTGCCGGGTGCTGGTGCAGCCATGTGCGGGCGTCCTCAGTCTGCAGCCGGGGCGCCTTGCGCCATGAGCGTGCGCACCACGTGCGCCACGGCGGCCGGGTTCTGGCGGGCGAGCTGGCGCGCGGCCGTGACCTTTGCGTTGGGCTTGGGGCCCTCCACCGCCAGCACGTTGTCCTGCCCTGCGCCGTCGGGCAGAGGGTCGTCCACCACTGCCTGCAATTGCGAGCCACCCGCTGTCATCGGCGACTGGACCGGTGCGAGCATGCGCATCGACGGCTTGATCATGGTGAAGACGATGAGCAGCGCCAGCAGCGCGAGGGCGGCCGGGGCCCCGAGGCTGCGCACGTTGTCCATCACCCAGGGCTGCTGCAGCAGCGGCGTCTCCACGGCCTTCGGCACAGGCTCGGTGCGGAAGGAGGTGTTCACCACCTGCACCGTATCGCCGCGGTCCTTGCTGTAGCCGATGCCCTGCTGGACGAGCGAGCTGAGCTTGTCGAGCTCCTCCTGCGTCCAGGGCGTGCTCGTGACCTTGCCCCGCGCATCGGTGGCGGTCTTGTGGTTGAGCACCACCGCCGCCGACAGACGCTTGATGGTGCCAGTGGCGGCCCGGGTGGTGCGCTGGGTCTTGTCGATCTCGTAGCTGGTGTTGAGCTCACGCCGGCCCGAGCTGTTGGCGCCGGACTGGGCGCCCTGCAGCGGCGCGGCCGCGCCGGTGGCCGGTGCGGTGGCCGGTGTGGGGGCCTGGTTGCTCTGCGCGCCGGGCACGCCTGACGGCGCTGCGGCACCGCCCTGGTTGCTCTCCAGCGTCTGCTGGTTGCGCACCGCTGCCGGCGCAGTCCCCTGGTTGGGCTTGAATTCCTCTGTCACGGACATCGTCTCGCTGAAGTCGATGTCAGCCGTCACGGTGGCGCGCAGGTTCTCGCGGCCGACCACCGGCTCGATGAGCTCCATCAGCCGGCGCTGCAGGCTGTTTTCCACCTGGTGCACGTACTGCAGCTGCTGCGGATCGAGCCC
>CAILKA010000174.1 GCA_903834645.1 uncultured beta proteobacterium | reverse complement strand
GCCTCTCTCATGCGGGCTGACGCTTCAATGCTTTCACGCCCGAGAGGGCCTTGCTTGCCTTCGCGGCCGCCCGCGCCTGCCACAGGTCAAACGCCGCCTGCTGGGCCAGCCACACCTCAGCGGCTCCGCCGTGATCGCGCCCCAGCCAGCGTTCAATGCGGAGCGCCATCGCGGGGCTGATCGCAGCCCGCCCATTGACCACCTTGGACAAGGTGGTCCGGTCGACGCCGAGTTGGGCGGCGGCCTCGCCGACCTGCAGGTTCAAGGCAGGCAGGATGTCGTCCCGCAAGGTCAGGCCGGGGTGGGGGGGGTTGAACATGGAGCTCATAGTCACCTCAGTGGTAATCCTGATAGTCCACCAGGACGGCATCGCCATTTTCAAACGCGAAAGTCAGCCGCCAGTTGCCGGTTACGCTGACTGACCAGTGACCAGACAGACCGCCCTTGAGGGGGTGCCAGTCCCAGCCGGGACGATTCATGTCTTCGGGTCTCGTGGCGGCATCCAGCGCAGACAGTTGCCGAGCCAAGCGCGGGGCATGAGCAGCCTGTATCCCAGCTCGAGAGCCTGAGCGGAAGAAACGCTCAACACCTTTGTGCCTGAAGCTTCGAATCATGCACAAAGTGTAGCGTGTGGCGCCACGCACATCAAACGCATGGGCTGCACGATGCATGTTCGAATCCCGACCGCCACCACATTCGGGCACCGTCAGCAGCAGAGCAGGTTAGCGCTACGAACCTTCCTGCCCCGCCAGACCAAGACCTTCGAACCTGCTGAGCGACCTCAGGCAGCTTGCAGTTCGAAGTGCACCTCGCGCCCCATTGCGGTCGCGATGTTGACCAGCGCGTCCAGCGAAAGGCGTGACACCCAGCCTCGCAGGAGGTCGTTGATGCGCAGCTGGGTCACACCACATCGCTGCGCGGCTTCCGTCTGGGTCCACTTGCTCTCCTTGACGATGGCCGTGATCTGCCGCATCAGGTCTGAACGTGCGCGCAGGCTTCTTGCTCGTGGTGCTCTTTGCGTTCTTCATCTATCGCTCCTTGGACAACGCGATCCATCGGGTTCGGGCCAATTCAATGTCCCGAGGGCTCGTCGTCTGGGTCTTCTTCTGGAACGCATGCAACACAGCGGAAGCATGAGCGCCTTTTCTCAGCGAGGGACGCTGGACGCCATGCTCGACCCGCCGCCGATGGTGATGTACTGGAATTTGTCCCCTGGTTCATCTGAGTGGCGCCATAGGGGATCGTTCGCGGCGATCTGTACCGCGGGCTGCTCTCGGCCAGGAGCTGCCCGTGGGTCGCGGGGCGCGAAGGCAGTCACTCGCGGCTTGACAGCGGCATCGAGGCATCAGAAACTCTAGTCCTATAGAGGAGTAGATGTGTCCGTCCTCCGTCTCTTCGAATCCGAACCCGGCCAGAGCCGCTACGCAGCGCTGGCCGCGGCTATTCGGGCGCGAATAGTCGCAGGCGAATGGCCACCGGGCAGCGCGATACCGGCCGAACAGACCTTGGCGAGCGAGCATGGCGTTGCGCTGGGCACGATGCGTCGGGCTCTCGATCTGCTGGCCGAGCAGGGTCTGGTAGAGCGCATCCACGGACGCGGCACGTTTGTGAAGCAAGGGCTGGGCGGGGCGCCGATGCTGCGCTTCTTTCGCTTCGGCGGCTCGGGCCAAGATGCGCCGAAGTCACGCATCCTCGCCCGCGATATGGTGGCGGCCCCGGCCGAGGTTGCGCGTGCGCTTGGTTTCGGCCCTGGGGAGCAGGCTCTCAGGCTGAAGCGCCTGCGCTCGGTCGGCGGGCAACCCGCCCTGCACGAAGAGATCTGGCTGCCGTTGCCCTTGTTCTCTGCCCTCGCTGAGGGCGACCCGGGCGGCTGGG
>CAILKA010000173.1 GCA_903834645.1 uncultured beta proteobacterium | reverse complement strand
GGGGCTTTTCGGCATCGGCCGGCGCGCTGACAATCCGCTTCCATGTCCTCCGGCGCCGCACCCCACGAAATCGCCCGCCAGGCACGGCGCCAGTGGGCCGAGCATGTGCTGCGTGGCCTGCCGGTGGTGATGCAGTCGCTCACGCTGTGGGCCAAGCGTCAGCTCGATGCGCCGGCCATCTCGCGTGCGGCCATCGACGACAGGCGTGACCTGCTGGAGGCGCTGGCCCGGCACCAGGATGACTGGCAGCGTCTCCTGGCTGACCGGCTGCCGCGGCGCATGCTGCAGGCAGCCACTCCGCCAGCGCCCAGTGGCTCCCCGCGATCCGGTTCGGGCCCGGGCCCCGGCCGGGGCACCGCAGCACGCTGGTCGCCGCGCCCCGCGCCAGCCCTGACGCCGCCTGCAGCCCCGCCGCAGGAGGAGGTGGCGCTGTCGCTCGTGGACGATGCGACCATCGAGCGCGGCATCCACGGTTCGCGCCTGGGCGCAGCCGTGGCCGACCTCACCTCCTGGGAGCTGGTGGACCTGCGCGCGCGCATCGCCCATCTGGAGGGTGTGGACACGCTGGCGGAGACGGATCTGCTGATGCCGACCGCGCTCGGGCGGCTCATTGCCGATGCCTGGACCGAAGCCGGGCTGGCCCTGAAGTTCTGGCACCTTTGTGCGGGCGTGCTGCACGAGCAGTTCGCGCTCATCTGCCTGATGGCCTGCCAGGAGGCCAATCGCAGGCTCGTGGCCGCCGGTGTGATGCCCGAGGTGCGGCTGCAGGGCCGCAAGATCGAGTCGTCGGGTGCTGGCGGCGGGTCCGGGGTGCGCCAGCCGGCCGCGCCGGTGGCTCCCGGCGCGGGTGCTGCCTCATCATCGGCTCGATCGGCCCGGGCAAGCGATGCACCCCTCGTGCCGGCTTCGGGCGACCCTGCCGGGCGCGCGCCGCGCCAGGCTGCGCAGCCCGCGGCGCTGCAGACGCCGGGCGGGGCATCGGCCGAGCAGCTCACGGTGCGCCTGGGGCAACTGGTCACGGAGCATCTGCCGACCTTCGGCGCAGCCACCCGCACCTGGCAGGTCTCGCCCGAGCTCGCCACCGCGATCCAGGCCACCCAGCGCATGGTGGCCGAGCGCGCCGACAAGGGGGGCCCGCTGGAGGCGGGAGCCGTCACGCAGACCGCCCTGCTGGAGGAGCTCGGCACGCGCAAGCTGCAGCTCAAGCGTGCTGCCACCTCGCAGGAGGAGCGCGCCACGATCGAGATCGTGGACCTGCTCTTCCAGGCCATCCTCGCCGAGGATCGCATCCCGGCTTCGGTGCGGGTGCTGTTCGCGCGGCTGCAGATGCCGGTGCTGCGCGTGGCGGTGTCCGAGCCCGACTTCTTCGCCACCTCCGACCATCCCGCGCGCCGCCTGATCGATCGCATGGGCGCCTGCGCCATGGGGTTCGACCGCATGGCCGATACGCTCGGTGACGCGCTCGGGCGCGAGATCCGGCGCGTGGTGCAGGTGGTGGAGGCCTACCCGGACACCGGCCGGCGCGTCTTCCAGACCGTGCTCACCGAGTTCGAGAAGTTCATCGAGAAGTTCATGCGCGAGCAAAGCGATGCGGCGCGCACGGCCGTCTCGCTGGCCGAGCAGGTCGAGCAGCGCGAGACCCTCGTCATCCAGTACACGATCGAGCTGCGCCGCATGCTCGACGCGCTGCCGGTGAACGAGGGCGTGCGCGACTTCCTCTTCCAGGTGTGGGCCGACGTGCTGGCCATCACCAGCCTGCGCCACGGCACGCAGAGCACCCAGATCCAGGCGATGAAGCGGGCCGCTGCCGACCTCATCTGGGCTGCGGGCGCCAAGGCCACGCGCGAGGAACGCGCGGAAGTGATCCGCCGGCTGCCGCAGCTGCTCAAGGCGGTGCGCGAGGGCATGGCGTCTGCCGGCATCGACGCCGCGCGCCAGGAGGCGCGCGTGCGCGAGCTCAACAACGCGCTGGCGGCGGCCTTCACCGCCAAGTCGGCCGTGATCTCGCGCGAGCGCCTGGCCGAGCTCACCCAGCGCCTGGAGACGCTCGACGAGTTGCTGCCCGACAGCGCCGAGCTGCAGATCGAGGACGCCATGATGCTCGACCTGTCCGACCAGGAGACAGCCGGGCTCGAGGTGGCGAGCGAGCCGGGGGCGCCCGCGCCTTCGGCCCAGGCCCTGGCGCGCGCGGCCGAGCTGCAGGTGGGCAGCTGGCACCAGTTCGATTTCCGCGGCCGCAGCGAGGCGGTGCAGCTGGCGTGGCAGGGGCTGCGCCGGCAGCTCTCGATGTTCGTCGCTGGCGGCGGGCGGTGCGTGCTCGTGCCGATGCGCGAGCTGGCCATCTATCTGGAGCGCCAGGCCCTGCGCCCGGCCGAGGACGAGCCGCTCACGGCGCGCGCCACGCGCAACGTGCTGGCGCGGCTGGACGCCCATCCGGAGTTGCTGGGCTCCTGAGGCCGGGCACGGCCAGCGTCAGTGGATGAGCCGGTCCTGGGCGTCGACGAAGAGTTCGTCGAGGATGAGCGCGTCGGGCTCCTCGCCCAGGCTCCAGAAGACCATCAGCACGATGACCTTGAGATCCTCGAGCTCGACCGGGCTGCCGCCGCAGGCAAGCGCGCGCTCGATCACGATCTCGCGCATGGGCGGAGGTAGCACCCCGGCGGACTCCAGGAAGCTGACGAAGCCGATGGAGTCGTCGCCCAGCTGCTCGCGCTCGGAGGCCGTGTAGACACGCGTACCCAGCGCGCTTTGCGGGGTGACGGCGTGCTGCGCCGTGACAGCCAGCCCGTCTAGCCAGCTCAGCGCTTCCTGGATTTCCTCGTTCTCGAATCCCACAGCAGTCAGCTTGCGAGCCAGCTGCCGGTGGTCGGGACAGGCGTCGGGCCTCCAGTAGGTTTCGTACACGTAGACCAGCACGTCGAACATGAGTTCACTATACCCCAGCGTCGGCGGGCCTAGGCCAGGCCACATCGCTGGAAAAACCCCCCTGGCATCCGGCTCACTCGACCTTCAAGTTCGAGCTCGAGCAGTCTGGCAGCGAGCTCGGCGCCGGGCAGTCCGGTGCGCAGCGCCAGGGTATCGAGGTCGACCGGCTCGAAGCCCAGCGCCTCCAGCAGCGCGCGTGCGTCTCGCGTGTCGCGCGTGTCCCGCGTGTCAGGCCCGCCTGCATCCCGGGGCGGTGTGCGCGACTCCCAGCCCAGCTCGGCCAGCACCTCCTGAGGCTGCTCCACGAGCAGCGCACCCTGGCGGATCAGTGCGTGGCAGCCGCGTGACTGCGCAGAGTCGATCGATCCGGGGATCGCGAAGACCTCGCGTCCGGACTCGGCGGCCAGCCGCGCCGTGATCAACGAGCCCGATTGCAGCGCCGCCTCCACCACGAGCGTGCCGCGCGCCAGGCCGGCGAGGATGCGGTTGCGCTGCGGGAAGTGCTCGGCGCGCGAAGGCGTGCCAGGGGGGTACTCGGTGACGATCGCCCCTTGCGCCGCGATGCGCGCGGCGAGCTCGCGGTGACGGCTCGGGTAGACGAGGTCCGGCCCCGTTCCCGTGACCGCCACCGTCGGGCCGCCACCCTCCAGCGCACCCTCGTGTGCCGCGGCGTCGACGCCGATCGCCAGGCCCGAGACGACCGTCAGGCCGGCCTGGGCGAAGGCACGTGCGAAGACCCGTGCGTGGGCGCGGCCGGCCGGTGTCGGTTGGCGGCTGCCCACCACCTCCAGGCAGGTGCTGCCCGCTGCGCTGCCGCGCAGCAGCGCCGCATCCCCTTGCACATAGAGCAGCAACGGCGGGTCCGGCGCGTGCAGCAGCAGCTCCGGGTAGTCTGGCTCGCCCAAGGCCAGCACATGCCGCTGCGCGCCCTCGCGCCAGCGGCAGGCCGCGAGCAGCCCCGCTGCCACGCCGGGCCGGCCCGCCTCGCCGCGCCAGGCGGCTGCCGCGCGCGCTCCGGCCAGTGCCTGGACGTCGTCGGCGCCGAGCCGGGACGCCTCCAGGGCGGAGCCGCAGGCGCCCAGCAACGCACGCGCTGCCGAGCGCGACAGGCCCGGCGTGTGCGCCAGGCGGTGCCAGGCCCGGAACTCCAGTTCGTCCATGGCCCGCCGCCGCGCCGCCCTGCTCAGGGTTGGGTGAGGCGGTCCCCGATGCGCACCGGCTCGCCGATGTCGAGCACGAGTGCGTAGGACACGCGATCGAAGACGCGCACGAGCATCACGGTGCCATGGCGCTCGTCGGGGAAGCGCAGCCGGGGGCCCTTCGGGTCGGCCGGGTCGGCCCTCACCTGGCCGGCGCGCCACAGCGACAGCACGTGACCCCGCTCCATCCCGTCACGCGCACCCCGGTTCACGGACACGATCTGCTTCTGGCTCGCGCTGAGTCCCTCGCCGACGAAAGACACCACACGCGCTTCCACGGGAATGCCAGGCGCCCGCGGCACGAAGCCCGCCCAGTCGGCCGTCTCGGCAGGCGCGAGCCGGTCGCCCACGGTCGCCTCCAGTCGGGTGTGCGTCAGGCGCAGCGCCGTGGGGACCACCTCTCCCGCGGGCACGGCGGCCCCGCCCGAGGTAGGCGCGGACCGAAGGGTGCGTGCGCGGCCGACGTAGCGTGCCTCGTAGCCGAGCAGCTCTCCGGTGGCCGGGTCGCGCAGGGGCACGGGCGCCCGAAAGACGCGGAAATCCTGGGCGTCGCCCAGTTCGCCGCGCACATAGGCGGTTTCGCCCTGCGACAGCAGCAGCCGCCCATCCAGCGCGCCCACGATCCGCGGCGCGCGCGCCAGGTCGTCGGTTTCCAGCACCACGGTCTCGCTCAGGAAGGGTGCCAGCGCGCGCGCCGACACCGGGGCGATGGACAGCGCCGGCAGCATCTCGCCTCGTGCCCGCGGCGAGATGCGCACCGTGGGCAGCCCGGCCGCGGCCTCGCCACCCGGGGCGCCCGCCGGGCCGTCGCTGTGGCCCGTGCCCTGCGCGCTGGCCAGCACGAGCCGCGCGCGCTCCCCGTCTCGCAGGAGCAGCAGCGTCTGACCGGGGAAGATGCGGTGCGGGTTGCGCACCTGCTCGAGGTTCATGCCCCACAGCTCGGGCCAGCGCCAGGGCGACTTCAGGAACAGCTTGGCCAGGCTCCACAGCGTGTCGCCCGGCTGCACCGTGTGGCGCTGCGGGGCGTCGGGGGCGAGGTCGGCCAGCGGCACGCCCGCCTGCGCCACCCGCTCGGCGGCGTCACGCTGGCGCTCGGTGATGGGCCACTGGGGCTGGGCGACGGCAAGCGTGCCGCAGGCTGTCGCCACCACGAGGGCCAACATCCGGCGCATCACCCGCCCGGCCACTGCCAAACCGGCACGCTGCGCCACGCCCGCTGGCGCGGGGGCGGTGCCTGACGGCTGCGTATTCCCTGGTGTGGACTGGCGTCGGTTAGGTGCCACAATTCCGTCTGTGCGACCCGTGAGGCATACGGGATTGTGCCCCCTCAGGCGCACGCGCCGCAATCACCCTGAGCCGCATCCGATTCTTCCGCCCATGGCACTGCTGCCAATCCTCAAGTACCCCGACCCGCGCCTGCGTGAGGTGGCCAAGCCGGTGGCGGTCGTCGACGACGGCGTGCGTCGCCTGGTCGACGACATGCTCGAGACGATGTACGCCCAGGAGGGCGTCGGTCTGGCAGCCACGCAGGTAGACGTGCACCGGCGGGTGATCGTGATGGATACCTCCTCCGAGCGCAACCGCCCCGTCGTGCTCATCAATCCGCAGCTCACCGCGCGCAGCGAGGAACTCGGCTTCTCGGAGGAGGGGTGCCTGTCGGTGCCGGCCACCTTCGAGCGCATCGCGCGTCACGAGCGCGTGACCGTGCAGGCCCTGGACCGTGAAGGCCAGCCCTTCGAGCTGCAGGCCGAGGGGCTGTCGGCCGTGTGTGTCCAGCACGAGATGGATCACCTGGACGGCAAGGTGTTCGTCGAGTACCTCAGCCCGCTCAAGCGCGATCGCATCCGCACGCGCATGCTCAAGCGCGCGCGCGAGACGCAGCGCGCCTGAGCCCGCGCTGCGGCCTTCCCTTCTGCACCCCGATCCGAGGCTGCCGATGCGCGTCGCCTTTGCCGGCACGCCCGACTTCGCCGCGCAGGCGCTGCAGGCGTTGCACGCGGCAGGCCACGAGATCGTGCTGGTGCTCACCCAGCCCGACCGACCCTCCGGACGTGGGCTCAAGCTGCAGCCCAGCCCGGTCAAGGCGCTAGGCCGCGAGCTCGGTCTGACCGTGATCGAGCCGCGCAGCCTGCGCCTGGACGGACGCTGGCCCGACGATGCCCGATCCGCCGGACAGGCGCTGGAGGCCGCGCAGCCTGAGGTGATGGTGGTGGCGGCCTACGGGCTGATCCTGCCCCAATGGGTGCTGGCGCTGCCGCTGCGGGGGTGCCTGAACATCCACGCCTCGCTGCTGCCGCGCTGGCGCGGCGCTGCGCCCATCGAGCGGGCGATCGAGGCAGGCGACGCTCACACCCGCATCACCATCTTGCAGATGGACGAGGGCCTGGACACGGGCGACCTCCTGCTCGAGCAGGCCGAGCCGATCGCGGCCGACGACACCGGCGCGAGCCTGCGCGAGCGCCTGGCCCGAGTGGGCGCCACGCTCATCGTGCGTGCGCTCCAGGACCTGGCCGTCGGACAGCTCGTGCGCCGCCCCCAGTCCGAGGCCGGTGCGTGCTATGCGGCCAAGCTCGGCAAGCATGAGTCGCCCATCGACTGGCGCGCCGAGGCGGCGGTGATCGAGCGCCGCCTGCGCGCCTTCGATCCGTTCCCGGGCTGCACCTTCAGCTGGCAGGGCGAGACGGTCAAGCTGTGGCGGGCCAGCGCCTGGCCGCAGCCGTGCCCCGCCGAGCCGGGCACCGTCGTGGCGCTGGATGGCGCGCGGCTCGCCGTGGCGTGCGGCAGCGGCGCGCTCGAGCCGCTGGAGGTGCAGCGTGCCGGTGGCGTGCGCATTCCCTTCGCAGCATGGCGCCAGGCGGCGGCACGCGAGGCCTGGCACGCCGGGGCGAAGCTCACGTGGCCATCAGCCCCGACGGGCAGCGCAGCTGGCTGAGGCCCGGGGCTCAAGTTCGCGTCGGCCCGAGCCGATATCCCGGAGGCTATGCGTCCATCCGCCCTCCTGCGTCCGCTGCCCTGGCTGCTGCTGGGGGTGTTGCCCACCCTTGCGGGATGCGACCTGCTGGGCATCGAGCCTGCCTCGGCGGTCGCGGAGCGCCGCGAGGCCGACGGCAAGGCGGTGGGTGCAGCCTGCCGCCACGCCGGCCGTGCGCTGGAGGACTGCTTCTCGCTCAACCGCAAGGCCGAGAAGGCGGCGGTCTACGCCGGCTGGAAGGAAATGAGCGACTACATGCGCGAGAACAAGGTGCCCGAGCTGGCGCCGCAGGTCAACGCCGAGCGCCCGGCGGCCCGCGAGGCCGAGGACGCCGCGGCACGCCCGGCCGCCAAGCGCTGACGCGCCGACGTCCGCGCCCACTCGACCGGGCGCGCCCTGCGCCTGAATGCGGCCCGTTCTGCGCCTGGCCAGGCGCCGTGCAGCCGGCGCGGTGACAATCCGGGGGTGCACCCCCCACCCGGTCCCCTCGACACCCCAGGCCCTCAGCGGCCGGGCGAGTTGTGGCGGGATGCCGACTTCCACGCGGGCATGCGTGACATGGCCGTCCTGGCCCCGGGCATCTTCGCCTGGGGTCTGGTCACGGGGGTGGCGATGGCCGGCTCGGGCATGGGCATGACGCTGGCGCTGGCGATGTCGTTGCTGGTCTTTTCCGGCAGCGCGCAGCTGGCCACCATGCCGCTGATCGTCGCCGGCGCGCCCGTGTGGGTGGTGTGGCTCACGGCGCTGTGCGTGAACCTGCGCTTCGTCGTCTTCAGCGTCACCTGGGCCCGTTACCTGCGTCTCCTGCCCCTGGCGCAGCGCCTGCGGCTGTCCTACTTCGCCGCTGACATGAACTTCGTGCTCTTCCTGCGCCGCTACCCCGAGCCGGTGCCGGCGCCGGGGCAGGTGGCGTACCTGTGGGGCACGGTGCCGCTGAACTGGGGCGCGTGGCAGCTCGGATCGCTGCTGGGCATCTTCGGGGCGCACCTGGTGCCGGCGCACTGGGGTCTCGGATTCGCCGGCACGCTCGCGCTGCTGGGCCTCTTGTGCTCGCTGCTCGGGCCGCGCCCGACCTGGGTGGCAGCGGCCGTCTCCGGGGCGGCGGCGGTGGCCGCCTTCGCGCTGCCGCTGAAGCTGCACATCGTCGTGGCCATCGCCGCTGCCGTGGCTGCCGGGGCGGCGATGGAGCGCCTGGCGCCCGCGCCCGCCTCGCCTGCCGGGGGCACGCGATGAGTCTGGCCGAGGGGCTCGTGGCCATCGTGGGCCTGGCCCTGCTCTCGATCCTCACACGGGGCCTTTTCTTCCTGCTGCCGCGAGAGATCCCGCTGCCCAGGTGGCTGGACCAGGGCCTGCGCTACGCGCCGCTGGGTGCGATGGCGGCCATCGTCGTGCCCGATGTGCTGACCGACCAGGGCCGCTTGCTGTCCACCCTGGCCGACGCGCGGCCGTGGGCGGCGATCGCCGGTGCGGCCTGGTTCTTCTGGCGTCGCGGCATTCTCGGCACCATCCTCAGCGGCACGGCCGTGTTCCTGGCGCTGCGCCTGGGGCTGGGCTGGTAGCGCCCGCGCAGCGAGCCGGGGGATCTCCCCCGCCTAAAATCGGTCGGATGGACGTCATCCGATTCGCCGACCTCGTCGCGCGCGGCCAGGCCGCCGGCAAGCGCGTGTTCATCCGCGCCGACCTCAACGTGCCGCAGGACGACGCCGGCCGCATCACCGAGGACACGCGCATCCGCGCCTCGGTGCCGTGCGTGCAGATGGCGCTCGACGCGGGCGCGGCGGTGATGGTCACCTCTCACCTGGGCCGCCCCACCGAGGGCGAGTTCAAGTCCGAGGATTCGCTCGCGCCGGTGGCGCAGCGCCTGTCGGAGCTGCTGGGCCGGCCCGTTCGGCTTGCCGCCCACTGGGTCGATGGCGTGGAGGTCGCACCGGGCGAGGTGGTGCTGCTCGAGAACTGCCGCCTCAACAAGGGCGAGAAGAAGAACGCCGAGGAGCTCGCGCGCAAGATGGCGCGGCTGTGCGACATCTTCGTGCACGACGCCTTCGGCACCGCGCACCGCGCCGAGGCCTCCACCTACGGCATCGCGCAGTACGCGCCGGTGGCCTGCGCCGGGCCGCTGCTGGCTGCCGAGATCGATGCGCTCACGAAGGCGCTGGCCGCCCCGAGGCGCCCGCTGGTGGCCATCGTGGCCGGCAGCAAGGTCTCCACCAAGCTCACGATCCTGCAGAGCCTGGCGGCCAAGGTGGACGGCCTGATCGTGGGCGGCGGCATCGCCAACACCTTCATGCTCGCGGCCGGATTGCCCATCGGCAAGAGCCTGGCCGAGCCCGGCCTCGTGGGCGAGGCGCGTGCGGTGATGCAGGCGATGGCTGCGCGCGGCGCGCAGGTGCCGATCCCGCAGGACGTGGTGGTGGCCCCGCGCTTTGCGGCCGATGCGCCGGCCACCATCAAGGCGGCGGCCGACGTGGGCCCCGAGGACATGATCCTGGACATCGGCCCGCAGACGGCCGCAGTGCTCGCTCGGCAACTCGAGGCCGCGGGCACCATCGTCTGGAACGGCCCGGTGGGCGTGTTCGAGTTCGAGGCGTTCTCGCATGGCACCGAGGCGGTGGCGCGGGCCGTGGCGCGCAGCGCCGCCTTCAGCATCGCAGGAGGCGGCGACACGCTGGCTGCGATCGCCAAGTTCGGCATCGAGCACGACGTGGGCTACATCTCCACGGGCGGCGGCGCCTTCCTCGAGGTGCTGGAAGGCAAGACGCTGCCGGCCTTCGAGATCCTCGCGCGGCGCGCCCAGGGCTGAACCGGGCAGGGGGCCGGGCAGGCCCGCGCGCACCGGCCGGGTACAACGCGATTTCATCCGCGGCAGCGTCCGCAGGCCCTTTTCGGGCGTAATCTCGCGCTTCGCCCGAAGGGTGCCGGGGGCCGCAGGGCCGAACCGGCACGACGAACAGGCGGGTAGAGGAGACGCACCCATGAAGCCCGAACTCACTGCGGCCGAGCAGGCCTTGCGCGAAGCCGCGCTCGAATACCACCGCTCGCCCTCGCGCGGCAAGATCGCCGTCACGCCGACCAAGCCGCTGTCCAACCAGCGTGACCTGTCCCTGGCCTACAGCCCGGGCGTGGCCTACGCCTGCCTGGCCATCGAGGCCGACCCGTCCCTGGCCGCCGAGTACACCTCGCGCGCCAACCTCGTGGGCGTGGTCACCAACGGCACCGCGGTGCTGGGCCTGGGCGACATCGGGCCGCTGGCGGGCAAGCCGGTGATGGAGGGCAAGGGCTGCCTGTTCAAGAAATTCGCCGGCATCGACGTGTTCGACATCGAGCTGGCCGAGAAGGACCCCGACAAGCTCGTGGAGATCATCGCCGCGCTGGAGCCCACGCTCGGCGGCATCAACCTCGAGGACATCAAGGCGCCCGAGTGCTTCTACATCGAGAAGAAGCTGCGCGAGCGCATGAGCATCCCCGTCTTCCACGACGACCAGCACGGCACGGCCATCATCTCGGCGGCCGCCCTGCTCAACGGGCTGGAGCTCGTGGGCAAGGCCATCGGCGAGGTCAAGGTGGTGTCCTCCGGCGCGGGCGCCGCGGCGATTGCCTGCCTGGACGTGATGGTGGGCCTGGGTGTGAGGCGCGAGCACATCTTCGTGGTCGACTCGCGCGGCGTCATCCAGACCGAGCGCGAAGACGCGAAGAAGGGCACGCTCGACGAATCCAAGCGCCGCTACTGCCAGGTCACCGAGGCGCGCACGCTGGCTGATGTGGTCAAGGACGCCGACGTGTTTCTGGGCTGCTCGGCCGCGGGCGTGCTCACCGCCGACATGGTGCGCTCGATGGCGCGCCAGCCCATCATCC
>CAILKA010000172.1 GCA_903834645.1 uncultured beta proteobacterium | reverse complement strand
CGCGAGGCGGGCACGCGCATGCTCGTCACGGCCACCCAGGCCCTGGGCACCATCGGCGGCGGGCACCTGGAACTGGCTGCGATCACGCTCGCGCGCGCGCGCCTGGCCCGAGGAGAGCGTACGCCGCACGAAGCCCGCCACCCTCTCGGGCCGGCGCTGGGCCAGTGCTGCGGCGGCGTGGTGTGGCTGCGCCACCAGCGGCTCGATGCCTCCTCGCTTGCCGCCTGGACGGAACCCGCGCCGCGCTTCTTCCTGCAGCTCTACGGCGCCGGCCACGTGGGCCGCGCCATCGCGGCGCTGCTGGCCACGCTGCCCTGCCGCGTGCAATGGATCGACGAGCGCGAGGAGCAGTTTCCCGCGGGGCTGGTGCTGCCGCCGCACATCGAGCGCGTGTGCGTCGAGCCCGTGCAGGCGGAGGTGGCCGTGGCCCCGCCGGGTGCGCACGTGCTCGTGCTCACGCACAGCCACGACCTGGACTTCGCCATCGTCGAGGCGATGCTCAGGCGTGGCGACTTCGCCTTCCTGGGCCTCATCGGCAGCCGCACCAAGCGCGCCCGCTTCGAGCACCGGCTGCTCGCGCGCGGCTTCACGCCCGAGCAGGTGGCGCGCATGGTCTGCCCGATCGGCATCGAGGGCCTCGCGGGCAAGGAGCCCGAGGTGGTGGCGGTATCCGCCGTGGCCCAGTTGCTGCAGCTCAGCGCGCCGCCAGGGCCTTCTCCAGCGCCGCGATGAGCTTGGCGTCCGTCGGGCTCGTGAGGCTGGAGTAGTCGTCCACCACCTTGCCCTGCCGGTCCACCAGGTATTTGTGGAAATTCCAGCGCGGGGCGCGGTCGGCCTGGCGCGCCAGCTCCCGGAAGAAGGGGTGTGCCTCGCTGCCCTTGACGTTCGTCTTGGCGAACATCGGGAACTTCACGCCGTAGGTGTTGAAGCACAGCTCGGCGATCTGCTGCGCCGAGCCCGTCTCCTGGTTGAAGTCGTTCGACGGAAAGCCCATCACCACGAGCCCGCGCACCGCGTACTTCGCGTGCAGCGCCTCCAGCCCCTGGTACTGCGGCGTGAAGCCGCAGTAGCTCGCGGTGTTGACCACCAGCAGCACCTTGCCGGCGTACTGGCACAGGGCCTGGGGCTTCTCGTCCTGCAGGCGCGGGACGGTGTGGCGCAGCAGGGCGGGGCAGCTGGCCGGCGTGGCGGCAGCGGCTGCGGTGGACGCGGTGGCCGCCACCGGCAGAGCCGATGACGCGGCGCGCGCAGGGCCGAGGGCGGCCAGGGCAGCAGCAGCCAGGCCCAGGAAGACCAGGGTGCGGGGAGGGGGACAGCGACGCAGACAAGCAATCATCATCGGGACCGGATGCATGAACTGAACATAGCTTGCCAGAGGCCCGGCCAGCCTGCTCAACCCGTGTTACGCAACCCCGTGGCCAGCCCGTTGATCGACAGGTGGATGCCGGTGCGCACGCGTGCCACCTCCGGGTCGTCGGCGCGGCGCGTGCGGTAGCGCCGCAGGAGCTCCACCTGCAGGTGGTTGAGCGGGTCCAGGTAGGGGAAGCGGCTCTCGATCGAGCGCGCCAGCGCCGGGTTGGCCTGCAGCCGCCGGGGCTGCCCCGTGATGATCGCCAGCGCCTGCTCGGTGCGGTGCCACTCGGCTTCCAGCAACGCAAAGATGCGGTTG
>CAILKA010000171.1 GCA_903834645.1 uncultured beta proteobacterium | reverse complement strand
GTCGAGCTCGCACAGCTTCTCGTACAGCGGGTACCAGAACTCCTCGCCGAGCCCGGGCGGGGGCGTACCCTCGCCTTCGGTCGGGTCGGGGTTGAGCAGGCAGCCGATGAAGCCCTGCTCCTTGACGCGGAACTCCAGCTCCGGGATGCAGTTCACCGGGCTCGTGTCGCGGAACTGCGGCAGCCCCGACACGCCCCGGAAGCGCGTGGGAAACATCTGCACGATGCGGTGGATGAGGTCGTTCATGAGCTGCGCCCACAGCAGCGGGACCTTGGCCGGCTGCACCGAGTGCATCTGCATGTACGGGCGCGGGGACAGGAACTGGATGTCGGTGCCCACCTGGTCCATCAGGTCCACCAGGCTCTGGCCGGCTGCGCGCACCGCCTCGTCGCCGACCTTGGGCTTGGACTGCGGGTTGGCCCGGCTCGCCACGAGCTCGGCCATGAACTTGTAGCTCTCGGCGGGCACCATCACGTGCGCGTGCGAGTCGATGATCAGGGGCATGGGGGCTCCAGGGGTCGCAGGCGGCTCAGGGGCCTTGCAGGTGGTAGATGTCGAGCGTGCGTTCGCCGGCCCGTATGCGCTCGACGATGGCCGCCTCCCGGGCCTCCCGCTCGAAGGCGGCCTGCACGACCTGCGCGGCGCGCTCGCGCGGCACCACGACGACGCCATCGGTGTCGCCCACGACGAGGTCGCCGGCGTGCACCGTGAGGTCGCCGAAGAGCAGCGGGTGGTTGATCCAGCCGCGTGCGCCGAAGTCCTTGCCCGTGCCGCGGATGCACAGGCCGCGGGCGAAGACGGGCAGCCCGAAGTCGGCCAGCACCGCGCCATCGCGCACGCACCCGTCGATGACCAGGCCTGCGAGCCCGCGGGCGCGGGCGGCGGCCGACATGATCTCGCCCCAGTAGCCGTAGGCGTGGGCGTCGCTGACGTGCACCACCAGCACGTCACCGGGCTGGGCCACGTAGATGGCGCGGTGCAGCCACAGGTTGTCGCCGCCAGGCGACTGCACCGTGACGGCGGGGCCGCACACGCGCATGCCTGGCGAGACGGGCCGGATGGCGGCGGGCATCACGCCGATGCGCCCGCCCGCTTCGTGCAGCGTGGCCGCCGGCAGGCTGCGGGCCTGCTCCACCGTCGCCCCATCGACGCGGTCGACCGCGTGGCGAATGGTCGCTCCCGAAGGGGCTGCCGCTGAGTCGTGGCCGCTCACCCGGGGTTCCTCGTCTGCAGTTGGTGGTAGCGATGCTTCTGGCGGGCCTCGCGCAGGCTGGTGCCGGCGCGCACGTCGGCCCGGATGGCGTCCTCGGCGGCCTGGATCTGCTCGGCCGTGGCCAGCACCTGCTCCTCGTGGGCCCGGGGGATGACGACGACGCCGTCGGCGTCACCGCGCACGAGGTCGCCCGGGCACACGCGCACGTCGCCGATGTTCACCGGCACGCCGGTGGCCTCGACCTGCACCCGGTCCTTGCCGGTTCGCATCCAGTGGCCCTTGCTGTAGATGGGATACCCCAGTTCGAGGGCGAGCGCGACGTCGCGGTTGATGCCGTCGATGACGGTGCCGGCGATCCCGCGTGCGTTGGCGACCTCGGTGAGGATGTCGCCCCAGACGGTGGCGTTGTCGCGCCCGCCGTTGTCCAGGACGATGACGCTTCCCGGGGCCACATCGTCGATGTAGTCGCCCACCGTGCCGGCGGGGCTGCCGGCCGGGCCGTACAGCAGCGTCCAGGCACGGCCCGCGATGCGGCATGTGCTGGCGCACGGACGGATGCGGTAGCACTGACCGTTGAGGCCGTGGCGATCCAGTGCATCGCTCAGGGTGGCGGTGTCCAGCAAGGCGGCTCGGGCCACGGCGGTGTCGGTCATGGGGGATGGATCACGCATCGGTTGGGGGTTCAGCGCAGCATGTGCTCGTAGTCCGCTCCCATCACCTCGCTGATGGGGCGGCCTGCCAGCAGCGCGCGTGTCATGGCGGCTTCGCGCGCGGCGATCGCCTCGGCGGCGTCCAGCACGCGCGCCAGGTGCGCGGCCGGCACGAAGACGACGCCACTGGCGTCGGCGATCACGCAGTCCCCGGGGTGCACACGGACGTCGCCGATCGTGACCGGGCCGTTGGTCTCGGCCT
>CAILKA010000170.1 GCA_903834645.1 uncultured beta proteobacterium | reverse complement strand
TGACCGTCACCACATGCACGCCTTTACCGGTCAAGGCGTTCAGGTACACGGGCAAAGTTGCCGTCAAGGTCTTACCCTCACCAGTGCCCATTTCTGCAATCTTGCCATGGTGCAGCGCCATGCCGCCCATCATCTGCACGTCGAAGTGCCGCATGCGCAGCGTGCGCTTGCTCGCCTCGCGCACCACCGCGAAGGCCTCGGGCAGGAGATCGTCGAGCGACTGTCCGGCCGCCAGGCGCCCCTTGAACTCGTCGGTCTTGGCGCGCAGTGCCGCGTCGTCGAGCTGCTCCAGGGCCGGCTCGAGGGCGTTGATCTGCTGCACCGTGCGGCGGTACGCCTTGAGCAGCCGCTCATTGCGGCTGCCGAAAATCTGGGTCAGGAACTTGGGCAACATGCAGCGGGGCTCGTACGGGCCGGCGCGCCGGAGGCACGCACGAAAAGCCCTCGAGTTTACCATCGGCACTCCCTGGCATGACCGCGCCAGCGGGAGGGCTGCAAGCATGCGGGCGGGCCAGTCGGCCTTCGTTACAGTCGCGGGATGCGCACGCTGGAAACCGAACTCCCTGTGCCCCCTGTCTCCGACCCGACCCACCCGGTGAGGCCTGCCCGTTGCCGGCGCATCCGCCAGCGGGGGATCATGTGGCTGGCAGGTGTTGTCCTGGCTGCCGGGGGTAGCGCTTCGATCGCCCAGACCGGATCCGCCAGCGCCTTGGCGGCGGAAGACTTCTTCCGCGACGCCCGGATTCGCCAGGTGCAGCTCTCGCCGCAGGGCCAGCGTGTGGCGCTGACCATGACCTCGGCCCAGGGTAGGACGGGGCTCTTCACCGTCGAACTCGACCGACCGGACAAGCCCGTGCTCGTGGCGCGCTTCGCCGACGCGGACATCGGCGATGTCTCGTGGGTCAGCGAGTCCCGGCTCGTCTTTGACCTGACCGACCTGCGCAGCACCCAGGGTGACCGGCGGTTCAGCCCCGGCCTGTTCAGCGTCGCGCCCGACGGCAGCCAGCTGCGCACGCTCGTCAAGCCATCCTTCCAGGGTGTGACGGACAGCAGCGGGCCGCAGCGCGAGCCGCTGCCCTTCAACCACGATCTGCTCGAGGTCATGGACGATGGTCGCCACGTGATCGTGGGCCGCCTGGAGTCTGACGGGCACCGCGGCTGGCGCGCTGTCGTTCCCCTGAGGCTGGATGTCGAAAGCGGCCGCGCGACGAGCCTGGCTGAAGGGGCGCCCGCCGACGTACGCAGCTGGCTCTTCGACGCCAGCGGCCGGCCGCGGGTGGCCGTCACCAGCAGCCAGGGGCGACGCACCGTCTGGTGGCTGCCCCCGGATGCCACCGAGTGGCAGAAGATCCAGGACGGGCAGGAACTCGAACAGAGCTGGTCACCTCTGTTCCTTGACCAGGCGGGCAGGCTCTACGTGAGCGCGCCCTGGCGTGGCCACGCGGTGCTCAAGCGCTTCGACTTCGATCGCCGGGCGCCGCAGCCCGAGCCGCTCATCAGCACACCGGGCTTTGACTTCGGTGGCCGCCTCATCACCGAGCGCGCCAGCGGACGGTTGCTGGGCGCACGCGTGCTCACCGACGCACAGACCACGGTGTGGTTCGACGAGGGCATGAGGCGGCTCCAGGCCATGGTGGACGAACGGCTGCCCGGCCGCGTGAACCAGCTCGACTGCCGGCGTTGCGGACGCGACGACGCCGTTCTGCTGGTGCGCTCCTGGTCGGACCGCGACCCGGGCCGCTGGTTCGTGGTCGACGTGGCACGCAAGCGCTGGGTGCCGATCGGCGCGACGCATCCCCAGATCGACCCGCGGAGCATGGCGACCGTCGATTTCCACCGCATCCAGGCCCGCGACGGGCGTGACCTGCCGGTGTGGGTGACGACCCCTGCAGGCACAGCGCCTGGCCAGCGCAGGCCTGTCGTCGTCATGGTCCATGGCGGGCCCTTCGTGCGTGGCGGCTACTGGGCCTGGAACCCGATGAACCAGTTCCTCGCGTCGCGTGGCTACCTCGTCGTGGAGCCCGAATTCCGGGGCAGCACGGGCTATGGCGCGGCGCACTACCGCGCCGGCTGGAAGCAGTGGGGCCGGGGCATGCAGGACGACGTCACCGACGCACTCCAGTGGGCCGTGTCCAAGGGTTGGGCCGACCCCAAGCGCGCCTGCATAGCGGGAGCCAGCTACGGCGGCTACTCGGCACTCATGGGTCTCGTGCGCGAGCCAGGCCTGTACCGCTGTGCCGTCGCCTGGGTGGCCGTCACCGATCCCTTCCTGCTCTTCGACTGGCGCTGGGACAGCGACCTCGGGGACGACTGGCGCGAGCACGGGTTGCCACGCGTGCTGGGCGACAAGGAGCGTGACGCGCAGGCCCTGCGCGAGGTCTCGCCCCTGCACCAGGCTGCCCGCATTCGCGAGCCCGTACTGCTGGCCTTCGGCACCGACGACCGGCGCGTGCCCCTGGTGCATGGCACGCGGATGCGCGATGCACTTCGGGCAGCCGGCCAGGAGCCCGTGTGGATCACCTACCCGGGCGAGGGCCATGGCTGGCGCACGTTCGAGAACCGGGTCGATTTCGCGCGGCGCGTCGAGGATTTCCTCGGCCAGCACCTGCGCTGACCGCTCAACCGTGCCGCCCAGAGGTGGGTGAGCAGGTGGTGCCGACTATCCGAATCGAACGGATGACCTCCCGCTTACAAGGCGGATGCTCTACCAGCTGAGCTAAGTCGGCGCACTCAGGGATTGTAGAAGCCGCAGCGGCGCCGCCCGGCCCCCGGCTACTTGATGCGCGTGAGGGAGGGTCGCCGGCCAGGAGCAGGCCCGCCGGACGAAGGTCCGGGCGGCCCGGACTCAGGAGGCACGGGCTTCTTGTCGACGGATGCCGCCAGCTCCGCTGGGGCGTCACTCCCGGCCGCCGCCGGAGCGCCTGCCAGCCGCAGCGGGGAGGCCGTGGGCGACGCACCGGCTGGCGCGGAAGGGGCAGGCGCGGCCGCCGCAGCGCCCGAGGCCCCTCGCGCAGAGGCTGGCGCAGGCACCGGGAACGCCATTCCCTGACCGTTCTCGCGCGCGTAGATCGCCACCACCCGGTCCACCGGAACGAAGATGTCGCGCGCCACGCCACCGAAGCGGGCCCGGAAGCTGATCGCCTCGTTGCCCAGGTCGAGCGAACTGGTGGCCTCGAAGCCGACGTTGAGCACGATCTCGCCGTTCTTCACGTACTCGACCGGCACCTGGACCGTCTCGTCGACATGCACGGCCACATAGGGCGTGTAGCCGTTGTCCGTGCACCATTCATGCAGGGCACGAATGAGGTACGGGCGGGTGGAGGAACCCTGACCGTCAGGCGTGACGGGGGCGTTCATGGACGGTACGTTCGAGCCGAGGGTGCTGCGCAGACTACTTGCGCATCACCTTCTCGGAGGGCGTGAGCGCCTCGATGTAGGCCGGGCGCGAGAAGATGCGCTCGGCGTACTTCAGCAGGGGCGCCGCGTTCTTGGACAGCTCGATCCCGTAGTAATCCAGGCGCCACAGCAGCGGG
>CAILKA010000169.1 GCA_903834645.1 uncultured beta proteobacterium | reverse complement strand
GTCTGCGGCCAGTCCTGGAAGTAGGCGTCGCCCGCGTAGGGCGTGGCGTCGAACTCCACGAGGTCGCCCGAGAGCATCGCGCGCTCGCCGGGCAGCCACACCACCGTGTCGCCCTTGGTGTGGCCGCGCCCGAGCTGCAGCAGCTGCACCTCGAGCTGGCCCAGCCACAGCGTCATCTTCCCGGTGAAGGTCATCGTGGGCCAGGTCAGGCCCGCGGGCACCGTCTCGACGTTACGAAACAGGCGCGGGAAACGCCCGATCTCGCTGGCCTTGTCCTGCTCGCCGCGCTCGACGATGAGGTCGTAGGTGTCCTGGCTGGCCAGGATCTGCTGGCAGCCCTCGGCCCGGTAGGCGCTCGCCCCGAGCACGCGCACCGCGTGGTAATGCGTGAGCACGACGTAGCGGATGGGCTTGTCGGTGACCTCGCGGATGCGGCGGATGACGTCGGCAGCCATGGCCGGCGTGGCCTGCGTGTCGGCCACGAGCACGGCGTCGTCGCCGATGATCACGCCGGTGTTCGGGTCGCCCTCGGCGGTGTAGGCCCAGGCGTGCTCGGACAGCTGGCTGAAGGTGACCTTCTTTTCCTCCAGGTCGGCCTGGGAGGCGAACTTCTTGTCGCTCATGCGGGGGGCTCCTTGTGCGGTCGGATGGTAGCGCGCCGCCTGCAGCGGGGCGCTGGCACACTGCGGCATCCCGGCTGCCCGACCCGTCTCGGACGATGCCCACCATGCCCGTGCTCGAACGCCCCTTTCCCGACCCCCCCTTGCCGGGCACGCGCCTGCCGGTGGCGCCGGGCGTGCACTGGCTGCGCATGCCGCTGCCGATGAAGCTCGACCACATCAACCTGTGGACGCTGGACGACGGGGCGGGCATGGCCATCGTCGACACGGGCATGCGCACCGACGAGACGGCAGAGGCCTGGCAGGCGGTGCTGTCGACCGCGCCGCCTCCTTCGCGCGTGTTCGTCACGCACATGCACCCGGACCACGTCGGCATGGCGGGGTGGCTCACGCGCCGGCACGGCATCGCGCTGTGGATGTCGCGCCTGGAGTACCTGAATTGCCGCACGCTCACGGCCGACTCCGGGCGCGACGCGCCCGACGACGCCATCGCCTTCTACCGGCACGCCGGCTGGAGCGAGGCGGCCCTGGAGTCGTACCGCGTGCGCTTCGGGCGCTTCGGCAAGCTCATCCACCCGATGCCCGACAGCTTCCGCCGGCTGCACGACGGCCAGGTGCTGCGCATCGGCGAGCATGACTGGCACGTGGTGACAGGCTCGGGCCACTCGCCCGAGCACGCCTGCCTGCACTGCCCGGCGCTGAAGCTGCTGATCTCGGGCGACCAGGTGCTGCCGCGCATCTCCTCCAACGTCTCGGTCTACCCGCTGGAGCCCGAGGCCGACCCGATGGGCGACTGGCTCGCCTCGATCGAGCGGCTGCGCACGCGCGTGCCTGACGACGTGCTCGTGCTGCCCGCCCACCAGGAGCCTTTCCGAGGGCTGCATGCGAGGCTTGCTGCGCTGGAGGCGGCGCAGCAGCGCGCCTTCGCCCGGCTGCGCGAGCGCCTGGCGCAAGGGCCGATCCGGGCGGTGGACGCCTTCGAAGCCGTCTTCAACCGCCCCATTGGCGAGCACGACGGCCAGCTTCTGGGCATGGCCACGGGCGAGGCGGTGGCCTGCCTGAACCACCTGCGCGAGCAAGGCCAGGTGCGGCGCGAGCCGGGTGCCGACGGTGCCTGGCGCTACTGGCTGACCTGACCCGGGAGGCCGCGGCCCCAGGCGGGGCAGCGCCGGCTCACAGCACCGAGGTACCGGCTCACGATACCGGCCGGTTCAGCCTGCGCCACCCCTCGGGACCTGCTGGCGCACCCGGTTCGCACGCCCCACGATGCAGGCCTTCGCGCTTCACGACAGGAGGCCTGAGATGCGAAACGTTCGATACCCCACTGCCCCGGTGCGGCACGCTGCAGCCACCGGACTGCGCCGACACGCCGCCCTGGCCGCGCTGCTCGCAGGGGCGCTGCTGGCCAGCGCCGCCCAGCCCAGTGCCGCCGCGCGTGAGCGGCCTGCCCGCGGCGGCGCATCCGAGGCGAGCGCGATCTCGATGGTGCCGGTGGCGCTGTCGGTGGCTGCGCCGGTCGGGCTGCTGTCTGGCGGAGCGGCCCTGACAGTGGTGGCCGTGGAGGCCGCCTCCGAGGGCACGGTGTGGGTGCTCGAGCGCGCCAGCGACGGCACGCGTGCCAGCGTGCGCTTCACCGAGGTGGCCGCGGGCAGCGCCTCGGTGGCCGTGGCCACGACGGTCGTCGTGGCAGCCGTGAGCACGGGCTGGATCCTGTCGGCCGGCGGTCGCGCGCTGTGCTTCATCCCCAACGAGGTCGGCCGCGCGCTGCTGCACCACGAGCGGGTGACGCTGTGAGCGCTGGCCTTCGGCGCATCGCCCAGGCTCTCGTGCTGGCCCTGGCCGCCACAGGCCTGGGTGCGGCACACGCGGGCCGCGCCTGCGCCGAACCGGCGCTCCCCGAGGCGGCCAGCATCGAGCGCGCGATGGGCCTGGCCGAGCGCACGGCGCAGGCCCTGGAGGCAAGCGCGGCCGAGGTCGTGGTGCTGGCACGCGCCGGCCAGGACCTGCGACGCTACGGCCTGCGCTGGAGCCACGTGGGGCTGGCCTACCGCGATGGCGGCCGCTGGTTCGTGCTGCACAAGCTCAACCACTGTGGCCAGTCGCGAGGCGACCTCTACCGCCAGGGCCTGGCCGAGTTCTTCCTGGACGACCTCTACCAATACCAGGCCGCCTTCGTGGCGCCGGCAGCACCCCTGCAGAAGGCGCTGCTGGCCGTGCTGCGCGACAACGCGCGCGCGGCGGCACTGCACGAGCCCGCCTACAGCATGGTGGCCTACCCCTGGGCGCAGCGCTACCAGCAGAGCAACCAGTGGGCCATCGAGACGCTGGCGATGGCCGCGCTCGGACGCCG
>CAILKA010000168.1 GCA_903834645.1 uncultured beta proteobacterium | reverse complement strand
GTCACCTCGGGCGCGGCGCGCTGCAGGCGCGCGCGCAGGGACTGCAGCGCCTCGGGCAGCTGGGCCGGGGCAAAGGCAAAGCGCGCGCGCAGGTCCAGCGGCGCGCTGTGGTGGTTCAGTCTCAAGGCGAGCAGGCTCATCGTTGGCCCGATCCTATATCTGTCACGTCGGATTGACAATTGGAATTGTCGCGCTATCGTGACGCATGCCTTTCCGCGCTAGCGGGAAGGGTCTGAACGTGGCAATCCGGAAGGACGACTCGATGCAGGTGAAGGAACGGATCGATCAGGCGCTCGGGCGTGCGCTCGCCTCCGCGGAAGCTCCCGGCTGCCCACCCCGCCTGGCGCAGGCCATGCGCCACGCGGTCTTCCCGGGCGGCGCGCGCATCCGGCCGCAGTTGTGCCTGGCAGTGTCGCTGGCCTGCGGCGACCGCCACCCCCGCCTGGCCGACGCAGCCGCCTCCGCCATCGAGCTGCTGCACTGCGCCTCGCTGGTGCACGACGACCTGCCCTGCTTCGACGACGCCACCACCCGGCGCGGCGTGCCCTCCGTGCACGCGGCCTACGGCGAGCGGCTGGCCGTGCTCGCCGGTGATGCGCTCATCGTGCTGGCCTTCCAGAGCCTGGCCATTGCAGCCACCGCCACGCCGCAGCTGCTCGTGCCGCTGCTGGTGGGCATCGGGCGGCGGGTGGGCATGCCGCTGGGCATCGTGGCCGGGCAGGGCTGGGAGTGCGAACCTGCGGTCTCGCTGGCCGCCTATCAGCGCCTGAAGACGGGCTCGCTCTTTGCCGCCTGCACCGAGGCCGGCGCGCTGGCGGCCGGAGCCGACCCCGGCGTGTGGCGCGCCTTCGGGCTGTCACTGGGCGAGGCCTACCAGGTGGCCGACGACATCCGCGATGTCGTCTCCACGGTCGAGACCATGGGCAAGGCCCCCGGGCGCGACCGGGCGCTGCACCGCCCGAGCTCGGCCGCCGAGCTCGGTTTGTCCGGGGCGCTGGCCCACTTCGACCGGCTGATCGCCCGGGCGCAGAACGACATCCCCCGCTGCGACGGGGCTGAAGCACTGCGCGCCCTGGTGAGCGCGGAGGCTGAACGGCTGCTGCCGGCCGAGACGGTGCGCAGCGTCGCGCAAGCCGCTGCCTGACCTGGGGTGCCCGTCATGCTCGAGGCTCACCACCACCGATCATCCGCCACGGCTGTGCCGGCAGGCTGGCGCGAGCGCTGGCGCGCCTGGCGCGACCGCATCCTCACGAGCCCCGCCTTCCAGCGCGAGGCCGTGCGCTGGCCGTTCACGCGCATGGTCGCGCGCCGACGCGCGCGCGCGCTCTTCGACCTGGTGGGCGGCTTCGTCTATTCACAGGTGCTGCTGGGCTGCGTGCGTGTGCGTGCCTTTGAAGTGCTGGCCGAGGGCACCCAGCCGCTGGAGGCGCTGGCACGACGCTTCGGGCTGCCCACGAGCGCGGCCGAACGGCTGCTCGATGCCGCGGTGGCACTGGAGCTCGTCGAGCACCGCGGCCCGGGCTTGTATGGCCTGGGCGCACTGGGTGCGCCCCTGGTAGGTAACGAGGCCCTCACCGCGATGATCGAGCACCACGCAGTGCTCTATGCAGACCTGGCCGATCCCGTGGCCCTGCTGCGCGGCGACGGCCCGGCGCCCGCGCTGGCCCGCTACTGGGCCTACGCCACGGCGGATGCGCCCGGCGCCCTGCCCACCGGCCAGGTCGCGGCCTACTCCGCGCTGATGTCGGCCTCGCAGCCCCTGGTCGCCCAGGAGGTGCTCGACGCCTATGACGTCTCGCGCCACGGCTGCCTGCTCGATGTCGGCGGCGGCGAGGGGCGCTTCCTGCTGGCAGCGGCACGTCGCGCGCCGCAGCTGCGCCTGAAGCTCTTCGACCTGCCGGCCGTGGTGCCGCCGGCCCGAGAGGCCTTCGCCCGGGCCGGAGTGGCTGATCGCGCCGAGGTGCACGGCGGTGACTTCACCCGCGACGCGCTTCCCCCCGGAGCCGACATCGTCTCGCTGATCCGCGTGATGTACGACCACGGCGACGCTCGCGCGCTGGCAATCCTGCGCGCCGTGCACGCCGCGCTGCCGCCGCGCGGCACCTTGCTCGTGGCCGAACCGATGGCGGGCGCCCCTGGCGCGCCGCGCATGGGAGACGCCTATTTCGGCTTCTATCTGCTCGCCATGGGCAGCGGGCGCAGCCGCACCGCAACCGATCTGGCGGAACTGCTACAGGCCGCGGGTTTCGAGGATGTGCAGGAGCGGCCCACCGCACTGCCCGTGCAGGTCGGGGTACTCGTGGCGCGGCGGGGTGGCGCCTGACCCCCCGGTTTGAAGCAATGTGAACCAGGAAAAGCGTAAACCTCCCTTGACACCAGTCAAAGTCAGTCTACGATGACACCTGAAATCTCCCGATCCTGCACGTCGCCCCCACCATGAAGACCTCCGCCGTCGTCCTTGAGAGACCTCAGCAGCTGGCTTTGCGTCCCCTCGATCTCGAGGAGCCGGGCGCAGAAGACCTGGTCGTCGACATCGAGTGGAGCGGGATCAGCACGGGCACCGAGAAGCTGCTGTGGAACGGGCGCATGCCGATGTTTCCCGGCATGGGCTACCCACTCGTCCCCGGCTACGAGTCAGTCGGCCGAGTCAGGAGCGCAGGCGCGAAGGCCGGCCTGAATCCCGGCCAGCGTGTCTTCGTGCCGGGCGCACGCTGCTACGGCGAGGTGCGGGGCCTCTTCGGCGGGGCGGCGTCCCGCCTCGTGGTGCCGGCCCATCGCGTGTTCACGCTCGAAGAGTCCGCGGGCGAGGAGGCGGTGCTGCTGGCGCTGGCGGCCACGGCCTACCATGCGGTGGCCATGGGCGGGCGGCGCGAGCCGATCGTCCCGCCCGAGCTCATCATCGGCCACGGCGTGCTGGGGCGGCTGCTCGCGCGCATGACGGTGGCCGCAGGCTGCGAGCCGCCCACCGTCTGGGAAACGAACCCCATGCGCCAGGAAGGCGCCCAGGGCTACCGCGTGCTCAAGCCGGCCGACGATCCGCGCCGCGACTACCGCGCCATCTACGACGTCAGCGGCGACTGCTCCATCCTCGACACCGCCATCGCCCGCCTGCGCAAGGGCGGCGAGGTGGTGCTCGCGGGCTTCTACAGCGAGCCTCTGCAGTTCCTCTTCCCGCCGGCCTTCATGCGCGAGGCGCAGATCCGCACCGCCGCCGAGTGGGAGCGCGCCGACATGCTGGCCGTCAAGGAGCTCACCGCCGCCGGCCGCTTCTCGCTGGACGGTCTGATCACGCACATCGATGCCCCGACGCACGCGGCCGACGCCTACCGCACGGCGTTCGACGACGCGGGCTGCCTGAAGATGGTCCTCGACTGGAGAGAGATGCAATGAGTCCCACGCCAACGGGTGCGCAGGTCGCCACCGTCCAGTTCATGCAGCGCGAGCGGCTGCTGGCCGAAGCGGCCATCGAGCCCGACGAGCCCGCCACCGGGCCCGTCACCAAGGCCACCCAGATCATCGCCATCTACGGCAAGGGCGGGATCGGCAAGAGCTTCACGCTGGCCAACCTGAGCTACATGATGGCCCAGCTCGGCAAGAAGGTGCTGCTGATCGGCTGCGACCCCAAAAGCGACACCACGAGCCTGCTCTTCGGCGGCAAGGCTTGCCCGACCATCATCGAGACGAGCTCGCGCAAGAAGCTCGCCGGCGAGGCCGTGGCCATCGGCGACGTCTGCTTCAAGCGCGACGGCGTCTACGCCATGGAGCTCGGCGGGCCCGAGGTCGGCCGCGGCTGCGGCGGCCGCGGGAT
>CAILKA010000167.1 GCA_903834645.1 uncultured beta proteobacterium | reverse complement strand
GCCCGGTGCCGAGCCGCCCGCGCGGGCGCAGCTCACCGGGCTGCTGGAGAACATCGTCTCGATGGGCCTGCGCACCAAGGTGCGCGTGGTCGAGTGCGAGGAGCTGCCGGTGCCCGAGTCGGTGGCCCCGCGGCTGCAGCTCGGCGCGGGCGCGCCGGTGCAGAAGGCCGTGCGCGTGCGCTCGACACCCGCCGGCCCGCTGTCGCACATCACCACCTACGTGCCGGCTGCGCTCGCCCGCGGATTTGGCCGGCGCGAGCTGCAGAGCAAGCCCATCCTCGTGCTGCTGGAGGAGTCGGGCGTGCGCATCGGCCACGCCACGCAGACGATCTCCGCCTGCCTGGCAGACGGGCCGGTGGCGCGCGAGCTGCAGGTGGAGATCGGCTCGGCGCTGCTGGCCGTCACGCGGCTCATCCACGACGATGCCGGCCGGCCGGTGCAGTGGCTCAGCGGCCTGTACCGCCCGGATCGCTACCACTACGAGATGCAACTCTCGCGCGTGGGCAGCATCGACGCACGCGTGTGGGTGAGCCAGGAGCTCGCCGCGCCCTTCCACTGAGTTCGCGCAACCGTCCACCGCCCCTGCCGTCAACGCTTTCCTGCCGGGCCTTCGTGCCCACCTTTTCCCACCCGTAGCCTCAACCCGCACCCCGAGGAGCCCCTCATGAGCAACCGTCGCACCTTCATCCAGCAGTCGACCGCAGCGGCCTCGGCGCTGGCCTTCCCGCTTGTGGGCGGGGCCCAGCCCAAGGCCGTCAAGGTGGGCATCCTGCACCCCGTCACCGGGGCGCTCGCCTACTCGGGCCAGCAGTGCCGCGAAGGCGCGCTGATGGCCATCGAGGACATCAACAAGACCGGCATCAAGTCGCTCGGCGGCGCCAAGATCGACGCCCTGCTCGGCGACGCGCAGAGCACGCCGCAGGCGGGCACGGCCGAGATCGAGAAGATGAACGAGGCCGGCTGCTCGGCGGTGGTGGGCGCCTTCGCCTCGGCCATCTGCCTGGCCACGACGCAGGCGGCGGCCAAGTACAACCTGCCGCACGTGGTGGACGTGGGCGTGGCCGACCAGATCGTGCAGCGCGGCCTGAAGAACACCTTCCGCTTCGGCCCGGGCTACGCCACCTGCTCGCAGGTGGCCGTGAACAACCTGCACGTGCTCAACACGGTGGCGGGCCGCCCGGCCAAGACCGTGATGATCATCCACGAGGAGAGCCTCTTCGGCACCGGCACGGCCAACCTGCTGGCGCGCGAGCTGCCGGGCTTCGGCTTCGAGGTCAAGGAGGTCGTCAAGCACGCCAACCCCACGCGCGACTTCAACAACATCGTGCTGCGGATGAAGTCGATCAACCCCGACATCGTCATCCCGGCCAACTACTACAACGAGTACGCGCTGCTGGTGCGCACGATGCAGCAGCAGAAGGTCGTGCCCAAGGCCATCTACTCGGTGCTCGGCGGCGCGGCCTCGAGCTACAAGTTCGTCAAGGAGTTCCCCGAGGCGGCCAACGGCATCATCGACTGCAACCACTGGTTCAACCCGAAGGACAAGCGCAGCGCCGAGCTGCGCAAGCGCGCCGAGGCCAAGGGTCTGTTCTTCTCCTACGAGATGTTCATGACCTATACCGCGGTGCGGCTGCTGGCCGACGCGATCGAGCGCGCCAAGAGCGCCGACCGCGCAGCCATCATCGACGCGCTGGCCAAGAGCACCTTCAGCGACCACATCATGCCGTACGGCGCCACGCGCTTCGAGAACGGCCAGAACATGGGTGCGCAGCCGCTCATGACGCAGGTGCTCAAGGGCGACATCCGCGTGATCGTGCCGCGCGAGTACCGCGAGGCCGAGCCGCTGTTCCCGCTGCGCGCCTGAGCGCAACCGGCTTTCCCAGGCACTGACTCCCACCTCGCGGCAGCCCTCGCGTGCTCGAGTTCGGCATCCTCTTCCCGTCGGTCTTGAACGGCCTGACCACTGGCGCGGTTTACGCCCTGGTGGCGCTGGGCCTGACGCTGATCTACGGGGTGCTGCACATCATCAACTTCGCCCACGGGGCGTCGTTGATGGTGGCGCTCTATGCCGCCTACCTGCTCAAGGCCCGGCTCGGCATCGACCCGTACCTGGCGCTGCCGGTGGTGGTGGCGCTGATGTTCGCACTCGGCTACGCGCTGCAGCGTGCGGTCATCAACCGGGCCAGCCACGGCAAGGACGAGAACATCCTGCTCGTGACGCTGGGCGTGTCCATCGTGCTGGAGAACCTGGCGCTGCTCTTCTTCAAGAGCGACACGCGCACGATCGACACCGCCTACACGCTCACCACCGTGCCCATCGGCCCGGCGATGATCGCGCTGCCCAAGATCGTGGCCTTCTTCGGCGCATTGGCCACCTCGGCCCTGCTGCTGTGGATCGTCTCGCGCACCGACCTGGGCCGCGCCATCCGCGCGGTGGCCAAGGAAAAGCAGGGCGCGCGGCTCATGGGCATCGACGTGGACCACGTCTACGCGATGAGCTTCGGCATCGGCCTGGCCTGCCTGGGCGCGGCGGCGTGCTTCCTGCTGCCGGCCTACTACGTGAACCCTCAGGTGGGTTCGGGCTTCGTGCTCGTGGCCTTCACGATCGTCGTGCTCGGGGGCATGGGCAGCTTCGCGGGGGCGCTCGTGGGGGGGCTCCTGATCGGGGTGGTGGAGTCGCTGTGCGGGCTCTTCCTCGGGGAGTCGCTCGGGCAGATCGGGATCTTCGTGATCTTCATTGCGGTGCTGCTGTTCAGGCCGCAGGGGTTGTTCGGGGCGCGGGTATGAGGCTCGTGGCTTGTGACGTGTTCGGACAAGGTTCGACCTTCCATGCATGCCTGCGCCCTGGCGAGAACGCGCGGGCG
>CAILKA010000166.1 GCA_903834645.1 uncultured beta proteobacterium | reverse complement strand
GGGCCACCAGGACTTCTCGGAAGACACCTACCGCGTGCTCACGGCAGTCGACGCCGCGCTCATGGTGATCGACGCGGCCAACGGCGTGGAGCCGCAGACGCGCCGGCTGCTGCAGGTCTGCCGTGCGCGCAACACCCCGATCCTCACCTTCGTCAACAAGATGGACCGCGAGGTGAAGGCGCCGCTGGACCTCTTCGACGAGATCGAGCGCGAGCTCGGCATGGCGGTTGTCCCCTTCACCTGGCCCGTGGGCATGGCCAAGTTCTTCGGCGGCGTGCTCGACCTGCGGCGCGACCAGATGCGCGTGTTCTCCCCGGGCGAGGACCGCGTGCGCGAGAACGACGAGATCATCGAGGGCCTGTCCAACCCCGTGCTGGCCCAGCGCTTCGGCCCGGCCTGGGAGCAGGCCGCCGGCGAGGTCGAGCTCGTGCGCGAGGCCGCGCCGGGCTTCGACGAGGCGGAGTTCCTCGCGGGGCGCCAGACGCCGATGTTCTTCGGCTCGGCCATCAACAACTTCGGCGTGCGCGAGGTGCTCGACGCCCTCGTGGACCTGGCCCCCCCGCCCGGCCCCAAGCCCGCGATGCAGCGCACGGTGCAGCCCACCGAGCCCAAGTTCAGCGGCGTGGTCTTCAAGATCCAGGCCAACATGGACCCCGCGCACCGCGACCGCATCGCCTTCGTGCGCGTGGCCAGCGGCCACTTCGAGCGCGGCATGCGGCTGAAGGTCACGCGCTCGGGCAAGGAGCTGCGCCCCAACACGGTCGTGAGCTTTCTCAGCCAGCGCCGCGAGCTGCTGGAGGAGGCCTACGCCGGCGACATCATCGGCATCCCCAACCACGGCGTGCTGCAGCTGGGCGACACCCTGACCGAGGGCGAGGCGCTGCAGTTCACGGGGCTGCCCTTCTTCGCCCCGGAGATGTTCCGCTCGGTGGAGGTGGCCGACCCGCTGCGCACCAAGCAGCTGCGCGCGGGCCTGACGCAGCTGGGCGAGGAAGGCGCGATCCAGGTTTTCCGGCCCGTGGCCGGCAGCGTCCTGCTGCTCGGCGCGGTGGGACAACTGCAGTTCGAAGTGGTCGCGCACCGCCTGGAGCACGAATACGGTGTGAAGGCGCGCGTGATGCCCGCGCGCTACAACGTCGCGCGCTGGGTCACGGCCGAGACGGGCGAGGGGGCGGCCGCCGACGAGCGCGAGCTCAAGCGCTTCATCGACGGCAACGCGCACCGCGTGGCGCTGGACGCGGTGGACGCGCCTTGCGTGCTGCTGGAGTACGCGGGCGAGCTGCGCGCGATGCAGGAGAACTGGCCCAAGATCCGCTTCCACGCGCTGCGCGAGCACGCGGGGCTCGTGTTCCAGAAGCGGCTGGAGGGATAGGCGGAACAGGCCCGATCCGGGCCACGCGCCCTTCAGTCCGAGAAGCGCAACAGGATGGCGCGCAGTTGCGCCTCGTGCGGCCGCACCGGCGCGACGCACGCGGGGTCGAGGTGGCCCTCGGCAGCCATGCGGTCGAGCTCGTCGAGCGCCGCCGCCACCGGCCAGGGCTCCTTGTAGGCGCGCGGGCTCACGAGCGCGTCGAGGACATCGGCCACAGCCACGATGCGCGCCTCCAGCGGGATCGACTCGCCCGCCAACCCCGCGGGGTAGCCCCGCCCGTCCATGCGCTCGTGGTGGCAGGCCACGATGTGCCGCAGCACCGTCACCCCGGACAGCTGCCCCAGGCCGAAACCCTCCACGAGCCGCTCCACCATCTGCACGCCCAGCGCCACGTGCGCCTGCATCGCCAGCCGCTCCTCGTCTGTGAAGCGCCCCGGCTTGGCCAGCAGGCTGTCGGGCACCCCGATCTTGCCGATGTCGTGCAAGGGGGCGAAGAGAAACACCTGCTCGACGAACTCGTCGCTCAGCCCGCGCGCCGGCGCCAGGACCCCGGCAATGAACCGGGCCACGCGCGACATGCGCTCCAGGTGGCCGCCCGTCTCCACGTCGCGCAGCCGCGCGAAATCCTGTGCGATGCGCATCGAGCCCACGAGCGCGCGCACGGCGGCGATCTCGTGGCTCACCATCAGGCCCACCATGCGCGCGTAGACGTCCAGGCGCTGCGTCACCTCGGGCGTGAAGGCTGCGGGCGCGGCCGAGTCGAAGAACAGCACCCCCTCGAACTCGCCCTGGTGGAACAGGGGCACCGTGTACGAGGACAGGAAGCCCTGCTCGCGCAGCCAGCGGCTGTGGTGGGACTGGCCCTGCACGCTGGCCGGGATGTCCTGGAGGACGCGGGTCTGGCGCAGCTCCTTGAGCCGCAGCAAGCTGGGCGAATCCCCGAGCGGGCACTCGTAGGCCTGCAGCCCCGCGCCGTGCTGGGTGCTGTCCACGAAGGTGCGCAGCGTGTCGGCCTGCGGGTCGTACAGCGCACAGGCGATGCGGTCCACCTGCGGCACGGCGCGCATCACCTCCTGGTGCAGGCTGCGCACGCGCTCGCCCACCGACTCGGCCTCGCGCGCGGGCAGCGCCAGCAGCTGCCCCTGAACGGCGTGGTGAAAGACTTCGGCCGTCATGGTCAAGGATCATAGCGAGCCCGAAGCGGTCGCAGGCGGGCTGCAGCCGGCACAATCCCACGTGTGACGACCGATCATTCGCCTTCGGCGGCCCCCTCGCGGGCTGCCTCGTGAGCCCGCCCCAGCGCGTGCCGGCCGCCCCGCTGGCGGCGGTCGTCCTCTCGGCCGCCCTGTTCATCGGCATGGACACGCTGGTGAAGCTGCTGTCACCGCGCTTCGACTCGGTGCAGCTCACCTTCCTGCGCTTCGTCAGCGGCAGCGCCTTCGCC